>NZ_AUBP01000002.1:300000-514364 GCF_000429305.1 Desulfovibrio inopinatus DSM 10711 | reverse complement strand
ACTCCTTTTCGAACCGCTCCCAAGGGATTCTATTGGCCAGTTGAAGAAGCGGGTCTTTCGGGTTGAGCTGGTCCAAAAGATCCGGATAGAGAAAAGTCCCCTGCGGCTGTTTCTTGGGTTTCGCCCTCATGATTCTCCCGCCAAATGTTGCATCGTTTCGACCGGTTTTCTGCGTGGTTTCTGCATTTCCTGGTCGAGAATACTACATTGTACAGAGAGGATTGTTAAGAAAATTCAACCCACTGGGAGTATTTCAGGCCCGACTCATTAATGCCGTTCGGCTCAACAAAGTACGTCATAGCCTCACCCCAGGATTCACAGCCACGGCGATCAATCTTAAAGCCACTCACAATGATGCCGGCCTGCATGCGTTGCTCACAACAGGACAAGAGGCGGCAATACGTCAACGCAAACGCACTTCTCGACACGAAGCGGTATTCTACGAAATGGACACGCCCGATGGACAGCACGCAACGGGAAGCAAAGCCGACGCGGCCTCACTGGTCATTGCAGGTGACACGGGAGCACTGGCCTTGGCGCTCAACCATATGCATCGATACGAGCCCCAAGCATTACGTCTTTTATCCAGTGGTGATGCAGCCGTGGACACCGCCGACGATTCTGTTTGGCTCGGTCAACGTCAAGGGATGTTTGCCGACATGGCTGTTGCTATCTTTGCTTCCCAACCTGATGCAGCAACGGTGGAATCACTTGTGACCGCACCGCGCAACCACCCCTTACGCCCTTGGCCAGATGCAACATGGTTTGCCGATTCCGGAGCAGTTCCGCCATTTCCCGCCACGCGAACCGGCCTTGGAGGCACGTTTGCCGATCTCAGTGACGACGTCATGGACCTCACATTGGAAAAAATCGATGAGAAGGGTATCGCAGGGCTCATGACATTTGGTCTGTATCCCCGATTCTGGGGAACCGATTTGTACGGAGATGAAATCGATTGCGACGACCCGACTCCCGGCGACGATTCCGACACAGCGTATTGGTGCGCGTCCTGGACGGATTATCATAACACCGTGGCAACAGCGACGACGGCCGCCATGCGGAATGGAGATGTAACGCTGCTCGACGAACTCTCCTTTCCTGGTGCACTCCGCATGCTCCACACCCAAATTATGCAGTGTTCTCCAAGCGATGATTATTTTTATTGTGGCCAGGCTCCAGCCGGATACGGCGGATACAGGGAGGACTTCAACAGCTCTCACGCCTATTTTGACAATCTCTATCTCTATTACTGGCTTACAGGGGATAGCACCGTGGTGGATACTCTCACCCGCGGTGCATCATCCATGCGCGACTATGTTTGCTCTAAACGTCCTGACGCGGTCTGTGGTCCCCATGATGCGCCGGTCGACGAATGGGCCAACCTCACGGGGCGAGTGGCCACACAATGGAACCTGACTTTCCGATTTGTCGGTCTGGCAAGCGATGATTCCAGCTATCTCGATGATTTTCGAGCCAATCTCGGCCGTGCCGTGACACAACAGTACGTCCAGGCTGTAAGCCAAAATACGGACTACGGGTTCTGGTTTGATGGGTTCAGTCAGATCAATGATTCGGGATCACTTGAGTCGGATCAATTGTGGATGGCCTCTCTCTACGACATGCGAGCCATGCGGCTGCTCATGCTCGATACGAACAACGAAGCCGGCGGCGATCCCGCACTGACCCCGAAGTCGGTACGCACAGCGTGGGCACGGACCATTGCCAACTATGGATCCCATGTCGCCGGAGACGGAACGCCAGCATCAAACTGGCCGAACACACTTCTCGTCTCATGGCAAAACGGCAGAATCGGCGGGAGTCTCACATCAGTCTCCTATAATCCGGATGCTTCCGAACCATACCTCTATGACACAGGCAAAGCGGTTGTTTCGTCCATTCTTGCCGAAGTTGCCATTGCGGAAAAAGATTCCGTCATGCAACAGCTTGCCTATGAGACGGCCGCGTACGGGTTGTTACGCTGTCGCGACGAAATCAGCCCGCTTTCCAAAACCATGGGAGAATACCTCAACGCGCTGGCTGCTGCCGTAGCCGCACTCAATAGTACGACGCCATCATCCGACATGCCAATGCCGACGTCGATACTCAGTCTTCTCCTGGAGGAATGATTGATTCTCGGCTATCGCACGCCGGGTACTTCTCGGCCCTGGGCATCGATGCGCGTCCAGGTACCACCAGAATGATACGTATGCTCCCCGTCACGCTGTGCCGTGCAGCCAAAGCATACAGCACTTATCCCATCGGAAAAGGGTTGGGCAAAATCAAATTGGGCGGGAATGACAATCTCGCCTTTTTCATTGAAAAAACCGATTTTTCCATTGTGGACAAACCGAGCCAACCCATCATGAAACTCGTCAGGACCATTATCAAACACATACGGACGCAACAACACATCGCCATGTAGATCAATAAGCGCCCATCCGGCGTCATCCACTGCGAACGCCACATTATATTGGGAAAACGTCCAGGCAATAACGTACATCGGAGGTAAAACGGTTTGTGTAGCCGTATCTCGATATCCGTAGAGACCACTTTTGGAGTCTGCAAACGGATACAACCCTGCATGAGAAAAGGTCGCAAAACTCAACAAGATCCAGCTTACCGTAACAAAAACAGTTTTCATAAAATATTGTTACCTGCCGTTGCGCAATCAAACAATGGAGCAAGAAAAATGTCACAACGTATTAATGATATTACAGGGAGAGAACAACCTGCCTAAAAGACAATATCAGCTCTACCATTTCTCCCTTCTCTCACGACGCCGCTCTCCACAGTCCACCTTTTTCTCACCAGACGATGAAAAGGAAAACTCAGCAGAATACCAGAAACAATTAAGCCAACTCAATCTACCGAAATGGAAAGAACCTCATACCGACACTCAAGGTTCATTCCATATAGCTCTACCAGTGCGCAGAATCCACCAGTATTGAACAAAAAAATAATGAAAACAAAGAACGAAGAATTCGACTCGACAAACACCGCCCACAACAAAGCGAGACAAGAAATATAAACGTCATCCCCAGGAGAGGATAGCCCATATTTTCAAGAGCAATAAGAATACTGTCGTCGGATTGCTCCTGGATTTCACATTAAAAACTCTAATATATCATTGCGTTATCATCCAAAGGCAAGACGGAAACATCGTGCATTCGCGGTATTCTCCAGGTGAAGTCCCCCTCGAGATTCCCACATAGGGGCATTATAGCCAAGACAGGGTGGTCCCCCATCGATTCTTCATCTCCTGCAATATCCAGGAATGGATTATTTCTTCACTGCAAAGGTATCCCAAAGAAACGCCGATCTGTCAGAAGCGCCTGAACGCGATATGTTCATGAGGGCTGAAAGCGAATTGTCTCCGCAACTATCATCCCAATTCGTGCCTATCTTTCTAATAAGAAAAACAATATCTGGATAGGATTGGAACCGTATGGGAATATTGTGAGGAGGTGCAACGGAGTCGGGATCAAACCCTACAGGTAATGGCGTACTCTCTCCTTTGGAGGTGTTAATCGCAATCCATTGTGAGTCGATTCTGACGATAACGAATTGGTGCCCATTGATCGTCGCGCTAAGATCTTGGTTCTCCATAGCTTGGTTATAGTCGTCAGCTTTAGATGAAATGACATAGCGAATATCCTCAGGATTGCTGAGAAGTTCCAATGCTTTGACAACAGCCATGAAAGCCCTCGCATAGTGAGTGCATCCAAAAGCCGCCCGGGTAGCAATAATTTCGCTTGCTGAAGGAGCAAAAAATACATCTGCAGGATTGGTCTGCATATACTTTTCATGCCACCTCTGTATCGTCAATTTCTGCACTGGTGAAAGACCAATGGTTGATAGGAAACCAAGACGGGCTGTCTCTAGCATGTCGTAGATCATAAACGTATCGGGGGAGATTTTATTGATCGAGATTCCGTTATCCGGGTCAAGCAAAGCTTTCGACACAACGAGCAGTTTATTTAAGAGATCGTTGTCTTGCTCTTTAGCAAGTTGCTGAAGAATTACTGAATTTGAATAGTGCGTTACGTTATGAGTGACTTCAAGTAAAGATTCGTGTTGTTCAGAATATTTTACTTGCTCATTATGAGTGCAGTAACGAAACAGTAGGATAAGTATGATGCAGAAAAGCGCTATAAATCCAAATCGCAGGCATCTCTTTAGCATGGTATACCTCAAGTTGCTATAACAGGCGATGACAGAATGCCTCAAGAGTTGGTCAGTTATGTGCCGAGTTTGCGTTGGCCTGTTCTCGTATTTTGGATAATGTCCATCACGATGAGCCGCAATGTATCTTTCTGAGCTTCCCCCACCTTATTGGATCTGTCAAACATACTTCTCTCAATGAGTACACCGATGTATTCGCAGAGCTTTCGGAAGGAGGCGTGTATGACAGCAGTTCCTGAGCTGAGAGATGAGGTCAGTAAGGCAACGGATAAAGGAACATTTTTGCCTTTGAAGATGTTTGACTCCTTCGCACAAGCGAAGAACCTCTATCAGATTGTCCTTATGGAGCAACGAGCTATGCAAGGATGAGCATGGTCAGAAGCTCCCAAGCACGTTCCCACTTCTTTTCGTTTGGTGCAGTAAAACTTCAATGACGACAATGGGGTTATATCAACCATTCTAATGAACGTCTTTAGCTCACCCATCCCATTGGGACAAATCCGGGGGCAGACGAACAAGCAAGGCCTTGGCAAGAGCATCACAATACCCACATGAAGAACAAAGCTTCGAACATTGCGTTGTGGTACTGTAATATTCTTCAGGCAATGCGGCGTTCTCTATGAAATGTGTTCGTGCCAAGGCTTCAGGGGCATCGAGCAGCTCGAACAGATTTCCTTTCCACGCTCCGTCCAAATACGCCTGAATGATCTGACGCAACCGGTTCGGTCCTCGGGTTCGTCCGCAGAGTTTGAGTTCTGCCACGCTCGCAGGAAGATGCTGAACATCTTCGGGACGAATAAACGGAGAAGACAATATCAGACCGGGAGTGTTGGAGATATCCTCCAAGCATCCCAAACGACGCGCAACAGTGACCATAGGGTCTGGAGCGCCAGGAAACGAAGCAAGAGCGATCTGCGCTTCATGCGTCAGTCGATAAGGACAATCTGCGAGGCAGCCTTCATTGGCCAAAAGGACGAGCGCCATGCCGGGATAGATCGAATCGACCTGGCGAGCCAGCTCGTCCAGCTTCTGTGGTTGTCGATTAAGACGACGGTCCACGACATATCGCACCGGTCGGGCAAATCCATAGCGGGTTGCCGTTTCAACGTATGAAACAAGTTCTTGAACCGTTGTAATGGCACAATTGACACTTGGTGTAAGGCGTACTCCGGTCACCAGATCCGGTTGATGTCGAGCAAGCGCCTTGAGCAAGTAAAAGTCCGTCGCCACAAGACCAACAAGACCCGCATCATCCTTGAGTCGTTGCACGTGATCGGCGATACGGTCGAGATATGTTGTGTTGGTATAGATATCCGGATGATGAAAGCGAGCATTGAGCAAACCATATTGGGGCACGCCGTCGAGTCGACGCAATTGCTCAACCAATGTCTTCCCGTCAAAACCATCCGATGCGCTTCGTGCGTCAGCCAGCCCCGGCACATACAGTCTGAAATGGACAGCCGATAGATGATCTTTGATATCGACCAAAAAGCTCGTGAAATCAGGATCGGGAAGAAACGGTGTCTCAAAACGCATACGCTCAATGACTCCTCTTGCATCAGGCCAAATTTCCACATTTTATCATTATACGACACCCAAAGATCAAAGGCATTCTCGTGCATAAAAAAGGCCACTTTCACATCGTCACGAGAAGCGTTCCTTCGACATAACGCTATTTTTCAAAAAAATCTTTCTCAAGACGATCCCACAGGAACACAATAAAAAAGAGCGCGGTGATTACATCTCCGGTCAGGCGTATGGAACACGCCTTTCCCAAAGTCACCGCACTCTTTTCACCACGCGATAGAGATCGCATGCTGCACGCTATGACGACATGAGCCTACAACGACAATCTGTCGACAATCTCCAGGCAGGCATCGGCCTGATTAAGTGTATACAGATGAATACCGGGAGCACCGTTATCGAGTAAGTGCTGTGCTTGCTTGACGGCATGATTAATTCCGAGCGCTCGAACCGCATCGTTGCCGCCTTCATTGTGGGCTTTTTCCAGGTCAAGATAAAGTCGTCCTGGGATCGCCGCTCCGCACAAACTCAAAATACGCCGAATGGATCCCAAACTGAGGATAGGCAAAATACCGGGAATAACCGGCGCTTCAACATTCATGCCGCGTAACCGCTGAACAAAGTCGAAATACGCACGATTGTCGAAAAAAAGCTGCGAGACAAAGAAATCCACACCTTTGCTTGCCTTCACCTTTGTCCATTCAAGGTCGGAACGTACCGACTCCGATTCAGGGTGACATTCGGGATAAGCGGCCGCAGCCACACCGAAATCCGGCCGAACACGTTTGATATAGTCAACAAGATCGGATGCATGTTTAAAGCGTTCATTGTCCGGGATGAATTCATCCTGTCCTTCGGGTGGGTCTCCACGCAACGCGAGTACATTGGAAACCCCTCGAGCGCTTAAGGCATCAAGAAATTCATTGATGCGAGCTTCATCGGCACCAACACACGTAAGGTGCGCCATGGTCTCGAATCCATGATCATTTTGCAGCGCCTGCGCAATATCCAATGTCGCATCTTGTGACCCGCCTCCCGCACCGTATGTCACGGAGACAAAAGCGGGAGAAATAGTCGTCAAACGCGATGCGGCCGCAAAAAAGGCTGGATGCCCTTCTTTGGACTTTGGTGGAAAAAATTCAAGGGAAATAAAAGGACGATTCGAAGAAAGCGTATCAATAATTTTCAAGTCCGCCTCGACTTCATGCTGATGTGTTTGTGGCGACGCCGACCAGTGCCGAACGTAGGGGCGGGGTCATGAGAAACCCGGCAGGGGGAGAAAGCCTGCTCACCTGCGTCATCTCCTCATACCAGTAGCGATTTGTTGTTCTCTTCTTGGTGCACAATGTCAAGTCGGGTCTTGGTTGTTGCGTCAAGAAACGCTATACAAACGTATGGACGTTCACAATCATTGCCACGACAGCGAATTTCTCCGACGGATCATCATGGATGTCTCGGAAGCCGTCGCCGTTCTGGACACGAAATTGGCGGTTATCTTCGCCAATACGGCCTATTGGAGTCTGACCGGCATGCGGGAACAGGATGGCATCGGAGTCGTTCCTCCGCTCTTTTCGAGCGAACACAACGACAGTGATCTTCTGCTCTCGATGCAATCGGCTTTGACCAGTAAAACCAACTGGTCCGGGCGCTTGACATTTTGGCGTGATGACGGCGCATTTTTCATTCTGGCAGCCTCCCTCTCTCCGGCACGTGCCGTTGAGGAACCGAAAAAAGCCATTGTTGCCATGTTTCGTGATGTCACCGGCGAACTCGACTTGGCCAATCGGCTTCACCACGCACAAAAGATGGAAGCGCTTGGGACACTCGCTACCGGCATAGCACACGATTTCAACAATATATTGACGCCCGTCCTGCTTAATGTTGATCGCATGCTTCACAACCACACAGCGAACGACCCGGAACACGTCCTTTTGGCCGACATATACCTCTCAGCCACCCGAGCACGTGAGCTTATTCGCCAAATTCTGGACTATAGCCGGTCAAAATTCGGAAAACGCATCGTCATACACGTGGGGTCCCTCGTCCGAGAAACATTACACTTGCTTGACAGCGCGTTTCCTCCCAGAGTCCAGGTTGTCTTCAATACGGCTCGAGGGCGTGACATGGTGCTGGCCGATCCGGTTCGATTGCACCAAGCATTAATGAATGTCTTCATGAATGCGGCTCAAGCCATGGGAAATGCTGGCGGCACCATGACCATCAGCATACAAGAGGAAGACGAACCTCCAACGGAAGGAAAACGTCCGAACAAACGAGTCATCGTCCGTATCTCCGATACAGGCCCAGGCATTCCTCCTGCCATTCGACATCGTGTCTTTGATCCGTTTTTCACCACAAAAAATCCAGGGGAAGGAACAGGGATGGGCCTCGCCGAGACGCGTGATATCATCCGCGTCCTTGGCGGCGAAGTCACCTTTCACGATAATACCGATGGACCGGGAACCACGTTCACATTGAATTTACCATTGGTGGAAACTCCCACCCCGGAACGCACCTGGTCTGCAACGGAATCCAGCCAGGTCCAAGTCTGCAGGCGTATTTTGCTTGTGGACAATGATCCCAAAGTGCTCGCGTCGTTAGCGATGACACTGGAGAGAAACGGATGTGCGGCCAGAGCACACACGGATGCCGACATTGCACTGCGTGAATGCACGCAATCCCCTCAATCCTTTGATGTTGTCATCGCAACCGAGTTCATGCGACGTATGGATGGACTTGAATTCTTCCGCCAGATCAAACGGATTCGTCCGGACATGCCGTGTATATTGCTCACAGCCGGTCCGGTCCCCCAGGATCGGAGCGAGGTTTGGTATCTCGTCCGTGCCACGGTACCCAAGCCGGTGGAAGCTTCCGCTTTGCTTGCGGCGCTTGATGAAGTGTAACGCAAAAACGAGGTATCAGTACGCTCAGTCATCATCACAACTCTTGCAGACATGTTCCGGAAGGATGCTATGGCCAATATTCTGATCATCGACGACGACCCCGTCCTCTGCCGTTCCATGGCCGCCTCTATCGCCGACGTAGGCCATGAAGCACACATTGCGTACTCCCTGGAACAAGGACGTTCCATTCTCGCCGACGTAGAGATCGACGTTGTCTTTCTTGATGTGGTGCTCCCCGATGGAGACGGCATGAAGGAAGTCGAACAAATCAAACATGCCACATCTCACCCCGAAGTCATCATTATTACCGGGTATGGCGGTCCCGAAGGCGCCGAGGCGGCTGTCAAAAGCGGAGCCTGGGACTATTTGTGCAAACCGATTTCAGATAAGGAAATGATGCTGCCACTGTTGCGAGCACTTCAATATCGACGTGAAAAACACAGCAGCCGTCGTCAAGAACCGCTCCATCGCGACCGTATCATCGGAAACTCTCCAGCCATGCAGAAAAGTCTTGAGCTGGTTGCGCAAGCCTCAGCTGGGGATGCCAATATTCTGCTTGTCGGAGAAACCGGTGTCGGCAAAGAACTGTTTGCTCGGGCCATTCATGACAATAGTCGACGAAAAAATGGTCCGTTTGTCGTCGTGGATTGTGCGGCGTTACCGGAAACACTTATTGAAGCCACATTATTCGGCCATGTTCGCGGCGCATTTACCGGAGCGGACAAAGACAAAACCGGCTTAATACGTATGGCCGACGGCGGAAGCCTTTTTTTGGACGAAATCGGAGAATTACCACTTCCGTTGCAACGAGGATTTCTTCGCGTCTTGCAGGAACGCGTTGTCCGACCGGTCGGCTCAAACAAAGAGTTTAAAAGTGATTTTCGACTCATATCCGCAACAAACCGTAATCTCGACTCCATGGCGGCCGATGGTACATTTCGCGAAGACCTGCTGTTCCGGCTCAAAACCATGCGCATCCTCCTCCCCCCGCTTCGCGAACGACGGGAAGATATCCGGCAACTCCTCGTGTATTATGCACCGCGTCTCGCTGCTGCAACGGGTGTCTCGTCAAAAATTTTCGCCCCAGAATTCATTCAAACGTTGCTTCAATACGATTGGCCGGGAAATGTTCGCGAATTCATTAGCACCCTTGAGATTGCCATCTTGGCTGCAGGGAATGCTCCGACATTATATCCGGCACACCTTCCGGAATCGGTACGTATTACGGCGGTAAAGAAACGAACACACGAAGCCATCCATACATCGCGTTCGGATATTCTCGACACGCCGCTTGCCCTCCCGGAAACGATTCCGACGCTCAAAGAATTCCGTGATGAAATGATTGAGTTCGCAGAGGAGAAATACTTACAATATGTTGTACGTGTTACTAAAGCGGATATTAAGGCCATGCTTTCACTTTCTGGTCTTTCAAAATCGCGTTTTTATGAGCTATTACGAAAATATAATATTCAAACTAAAACATAATGAGTTTTTCTTTTACATTGTGCAACGTTGTGGTAGTGAAAAAATTTCTGTTAAGAAAAACAGTTGATGAACTCCACTTTGCAATAGGCCTTCATATGAACCCGATTTTGTTCAAATACCTGTGCCAATTCATTCTATTCTTGATGCTATGCGGCGTTGCAGCGAATGCATTCTCAGCACAACCAATGCCAATTCGCGTCGGAATATATGAAAATGCCCCTCTTATTTCCATGGGGACACAGGGCAGACCAACGGGTCTCTTTATTGACGTTCTTGAAGAAGCATTTTCCCACAGTGACAGAGAAATTCAATATATCACCGGCAGTTGGAATGACGTTCTCACGAAGCTGAAAAACGGTGATATCGACTTGCTTCCTGCTATAGCACTCACTGAAGATCGCCAGGCAAACTTCAGTTTTTCTGACCAACCGATTTTCATTAATTGGGGACAAGTTTTTGTTGCTCCTGGTCACAATCTCGACTCTCTTTTGGCGCTTGACGGTAAAGCTATCGGTTTACTTCGCGGGGATATTCATAATACCGCCTTTCGCAAGCTGATAAAACGTTTTGACCTCCAATGCGCCTCATTCGAATACGATGCCTATAACGAGGTTTTGAATGCACTCACTCGTGGAAAGGTAGATGCTGCGATTCTTAACCGCTTGTATGGTGTTATGCACGCAATCCCACGAGGCTTTCATCCCACATCCATCGTTTTCAATCCAATTCAAATTCAGTTCGCCGTTACAAAAGGCGACCCTCAAAATATTCTTCCAGCATTCAACAAAGCTATCAACGATCAGATAAACAACCCTCAATCCGTTTATTATCAATCTCTGAATCAGCTTTTTAGCCAGCAAACTGATAAATCAGCTATGCCAGGTTGGCTTCTCAATCTTTCGGTAGGATTATTTATTACAGTTCTCGTCTTTGCTGTCTTTGCCGTCATGCTTCGACGAAAAGTCCGCCTCAAAACGGCCGAACTCGAATACCAGAAAGATCAGCTCGAACTGGAAATCCATGAACGCGAAGCCATACAACAAGAGCTGGAACGTCATGCCGAGCATCTCAAATCGCTGTTTCAACTCTCGCAACTTGAAAGCGACGACGAGCATGAGATTGCTCAATATGCCCTCGATGAAGCGATTCGCCTCACGGACAGCACCATTGGATTCATCAGTACAGCCGACGAAAATTCGGAAAAATTCTTCCCTACCGTCTACTCTCACAATGTTATGGATGAATGTTCAACTCCCATTCAGGAACATTTTGCAATTTCTCTGGGGGGGTGGTGGTCCGATGCAGTACGAACAGGAGAAGTGATTCTTGTTAACGATTACGCACTTCCGTCTCCTTCGAAAAAGGGGATCCCTCAAGGGCACATCTCCCTCTCACGCTTCGTTTCCGTTCCCGTCGTAGACAAAAATCGTGTCGTGGCTGTCATCGCCGTCGCGAACAAGTCGACAGATTATACACAGACCGACATTGCCCAACTGAATCTCCTCGCACAGGGGCTCATGACGCACAAACAACGGCACCTTGATCAGTGTCTCATTTCGGACCACCAAAACCGTTATAGAACGTTGGTCCATTCTGTCGGGGAAGGAATCGTTTTGATTGATGCTGACGGCATCATTCAAACCTGGAACAAAGTTGCCGAAAAGCTGTTTCACATTGCAGCCTCTGACATCGTCGGGCAGCCCATTCGTACGATTGCTCCTTATCTGTTCGAACATAATAACCAGAAACATTCATCAACCCAACTTTTCGAAAGCATCAGCAAAGGCTCTCCTCTCCACGATGAAATTTTCTGTGTTCGTCTCCCTGACACCCCAGATTCCTGGATCAAATGCACCATGACGCCTCTTGAAGGAGACGACCAGACATCGCAATCCACAATTCTCTCGTTCTCCGACATGACCGAGCAGGAACGCATCAAAAAGGAACTGCTGTCCGCCAAAGACGCTGCCGAAACCGCAAATAAGGCCAAATCCCAATTTTTGGCCAATATGAGCCACGAATTGCGTACCCCGCTCAACGGCGCCATGGGGATGCTGCAACTTTTGCGTATGACCGAACTCGACAAGGAGCAAAACGAGTTGACCGAAGTTGCCCTTCGGTCGTGCAATAATCTCACGCGCCTGCTTGAAGACCTGCTCAACTTGTCCAAGTTTGAATCCGGAAAGCTTGAAATCCAGACTGAACCATTTGTTATTCAAGACGTTATTGGTGTATTACGCGACACATATGAAGAGGAGGCCAAACGCAAAGGCATCGACATATCATTTCATGTCGGTCCCAATGTTCCGGAAACAGCGAGCGGAGACTCCATCCGCATCCGTCAGATTCTGTTCAACCTTGTTGGCAATGCCGTCAAATTTACTTCGTCAGGATCTGTCGAGTGCAGTATGTTTGCCCATAAAGGAAGCAATAACCGTTTTCAACTCGTCATACTCATTACTGACACCGGTATTGGCATTCACGACGACGTGCTTGACTCCATATTTACCCCCTTCATTCAAGTTGATAGCAGCTTTACCCGCAAATTCCAGGGGGCCGGTCTCGGGCTTCCTATTGTCAAGCGTCTTGTTCAGCTCATGCAAGGTTCTATCTGCATTGACTCAACACCGGGACACGGTACATCTATCGGGGTTAGCCTACCTCTCCTATTCGATGCCGTCCGAACGCCTATCTCGACAACAGTCATCAGTATGCCGGACACTCCACCACAAGAACCAGCTCGAATTCTTCTCGTTGAAGACGACTCCGTCAATCAGCTCTGTGTCCAACGCATGTTGCAGGTGGCAGGGTACACCACGATATGCGCTGACAATGGCGTCGAAGCATTGAAATTATTGGAAAAACACGTCTACCAATTGATTCTCATGGATATCCAAATGCCGATTATGGGGGGACTCGAAGCCGTCACGAAACTTCGCAACAATCCCGACTATGCCTCCAACGCGACGGTTCCCGTCATCGCGCTTACGGCGTACGCTATGCAGGGAGATAAAGAACGTTTTATCGCGAGCGGTATCGATAATTACCTTTCCAAACCCATCGACATGGACGAACTCCTGCAGCTTGTTGAAGATTATATAGGAAAAGGTGCCGCGTCTTCCTCATAATAAGAAAACACAGGCATACACCAGGCAACCCCACCGCGAGAACGCCCGATAACCGAAACGTCCTCACAACATCGCTTTCCTCTACAAAATCGGCGAGAACAATTTGGCAACAGGAACGAACAAGCGAAACAAAAATGGTTTCGCGGCAAGCTCCTCCGAAGTGGCACGTCGTGATTTCATAAAATCATGATGGAGCATGGTTCCGACTTTCTCGGCAAACTCACGATCCGGGAAAAAGAACATCATCTCAAAATTCAACCGAAAAGATCGGTTATCGAGATTAGCTGTCCCAATCGCTGCCGCTCTATTATCGATGAGTACGGTTTTTTGATGCATAAATCCGTCGAGATAGCGATAGAACTGAATGCCGGACTCTTCCGCTTCATCAATGTAGGAAAAGGCGGTCATGTACACAAGCAGATGGTCAGCGCGACTGGGTAAGAGGATACGCACATCGACCCCACGTAATGCGGCCAGCTTCAAGGCGCTCATCACATCCTGGTCAGGAACGAAATATGGAGAAGCAATCCATATACGGTGTTTGGCGCTCTGAATGCAATGCAGAAAGAACAACGCACAGGTTTCTCGGTAATCCGCCGGCCCCATAGCGAGGACAAGTCCGTTCATCCCGTTGTTACTGGCGGCGTTAGCATGCCAGAACAGCTTTGGTGTTTCTCCTGTGGCCCAGTGCCAATCTTCCAGAAATGACAATTGCACGGCAAGAACAGATGGACCAGTCAAGCGCATGTGCGTATCGCGCCATGGCCCAAGTTTCGGATTCTTTCCCAAATATTCATCACCGACATTGTATCCCCCCACGAATGCCATATGTCCATCGACAAGGACGATTTTCCGGTGATTGCGAAAATTGATCTGCAACCGATTGCGGAGTTTTGACGCCGTGTTAAAGGGATGTACTTCAATGCCGGCCTTGGTCAATTCATCAATAAATGACGAAGGTAAATGGCTGCTGCCTATTTCATCAAACATGAAATAGACTTTGACGCCTTGCATCGCTTTAATTTTGAGACGGGCGGCAAGAGCTGTTCCCAGAGTATCGTTTCGATAAATAAAAAATTGAATGAGAATATACGATTTCGCGCTTTCGACAGCCTCGAAAATCGCATCAAATGTATCTTTACCCGTAGTAAACAACTGGGCGCTGTTATGTTCGGTAAAAGGGAGGTGAGCAAGCCGTTCGAGAACAAGAAAATCTTTAATATCTTGGCTTTCTGCACGAAAAAGGTTGACCTCATCCATCACTCGTTCGCCGATATGACGAATTTCGCGATCTCCGGAACGCCGCGCATTCACGTAGCCTTCAAATCGACGTCGACCAAAAATGAGATACAGAGGGAACGCAATAAAGGGAAAGGCAACCAACCCCATCACCCATGCTGTCGCACCTTGCGGTGTACGGGCTTCCTTCACCGCAAACAACGCAGCTACGGTTCCGCCAATGTAGACCACCGTTGCGATGGCAACCCAAATTGTCCAGGGATTTTCGAATGTCACGGCAAGCCCCTTGCGTTTTGTGTTGAAAACCGAGATACTCCAAGAGGATAAAAAAATCTGATAACAATAAAGCCGTTGTCTATGGAAGAAATATACGCTGCCCTGGCGGAAACTCCAAGCCCACAACCACCGAGATCAAAGAACGTCTCGTTGACCATCGTTGTGCAAGACATGGCGAGAAGACAAGATGCTGCACATGGAGCCCCCCCAAAAAACGGTGATCATTTGCACTCTCGGTAAATTTGTCGAAATGCTTACATCAAGCGATGCCGATGTGGTCATCAAACCGTTTCACCGGCTATTCCAAACCAAAAGGAAGCGCCATGCCCTTGCCTACCCCTGAAGAGAGTACCCATCGTATCCAAGGAACGCTTCTGTTCTTTTTCTTCGGCCTTTGTATAGGGACCATGGCCTCCTTTGCCGGTATGGGAGGAGGATTTCTTATCGTACCGCTTTTGCTCGGGTGTGGTTTTTCCTCTGGTCGGGCCGTTGGAACGTCCTTATCTTGCGTTCTTCTTCTGACAACATCTTCTCTGGTCGCCGCAATCAGCGAAGGGACGATAGACCCGGTGTTCGGTCTGCTCATCGGAATTGGGGGAGCGCTTGGCGCGCAAATTGGCTCTCGACTCGTTCACCATGTGCCAACACGAATTTTCCGTAAGATATTCTCTTTTGTTCTTCTTGCTCTGGCATTGTTTCTTGTGGCTGACAGTAAATTCGGCTTGCGCGAACTCGGCATCACCCATTTCAGTCAAAACCCGGTGCACATGAGTCATCTGTCTATTGTTGGACTTGGATTTCTTGTTGGTATAGTGGCTTCGTTTGTTGGTCTCGGAGGTGGGTTCTTGCTGACGCCCATTCTCATCGGGTTGGGGTTTTCCTCTGAACGAGCAACGGGGACCGCCTTTATCGCCATTCTTGTCATTGCGTTATCATCGGTGGTGGTTCACCTTCGCAAGAAGGTCAAAATTGCATTTCACACCGCGCTTTTCCTCGGTCTTGGCGGCATAACAGGTGCCCAAATCGGGAACCGACTGCTTCCCTTTGTCCCGCAAGAAGGGTTCAAAATATTCTTTGCCCTTGTTCTCGCCAGTTTGAGTCTCTTTATTTTCAGGCAACACGAGAACGACAACCATGAACGTAGCACAGGGTAACAACCACCACGCCATGCTCTGCAAACGTCTCTTACTGCCTGACGTCTGCGCTCGAGAACTCTCCTGGTATGATGCGTGACGTTCCTCCAACGCGTTTTTTTCTTCTTCATGCTGACATTTTGAAGCAGTACGGGTTTTCAAGTTGTGGGGCGAAGTATATCCTGTACAACCAACACCAGGCACCACGGCTGTAATGAAGACGAAGGACAATGCCATGACCGCTGCCCCTCAACCGGAACATCCTGAACACACTCCCTCTGAACCAGAGGTACCAGGAGCATACTGTCCGATCTCACCATTTCGAACGATTCTCGTTGAACTCGGACTGAAATCTCGCCGGTATACGCTGATTTTTTTTCTCGCCATTCTGGTAGGAGCTTTGGCCGGACTTGTCGGGGCGACATTTCAAATCCTTGTCGTCCATGTCATGAAGTGGCTGAGCTTAACCACTGCCTTTTTCAATAGCACTGAGTTTCGTACTCTTGTCGAAACATGGTTAGCCCACGCCATTGGACCGAAGACGGCAACATCGATTGTTTCGGCGGTACCGTCACTCCCTTGGCTCCCGAGCACGGTGCTCTGTGCACTCATGGTGACTCTGGCATTTACGCTTACCAAACGCTTTGCGCCGGAAGCCTCCGGAAGCGGCGTCCAAGAAATTGAAGGGGCACTGGAGTACATTCGGCCACTACGCTGGCGCAAGGTCTTGCCGATTAAATTCATCGGCGGTGTCCTCTCGCTGGGATCAGGCATGGTTCTTGGACGTGAAGGACCAACCATTCAACTCGGTGGCAACCTCGGGGAAATGATCTCCGAAATGTTCGGGCTCGACAAAGACAACGCCCATATCCTTATTGCCTCGGGAGCTGGAGCCGGACTCGGTGCCGCGTTTAACGCTCCACTTGCCGGCATTTTGTTTGTCGTCGAGGAAATGCGACCACAATTCCACTATAACTTTCTTTCCGTACAGTGCGTTGTCGCAGCCTGCGCGGCTGCCGACATTGTGCTCCGTATGTTCACCGGCCAAGAAGCGGATATGGCGATGACACATTTCGCCGCGCCCTCTTTAGGTTCCCTCGCGTTGTTTGCCATCTTTGGCGGTATGTTCGGCATTTTTGGATATGTGTTTAATTTTCTCCTCGTGCGTACTCTCGATGCGTTCGACTTCATCAGAGCCCGTGCGGCTATCGCGTTTCGTATGGCTATCGGCGGCATGATCGGCTTTCTTGCGTGGGCCATGGTCGACATCGTCGGCGGTGGATATGCTGTTATCCCCAAAGTCCTCAACTTCGAATATACGCCGAACATGCTGCTGTTTTTATTTGCCGCTCGTTTCCTCGCCACGATGATCTGTTACGGTTCCGGCGCCCCTGGCGGTATCTTTGCTCCTATGCTCGCACTCGGCACTCTGTTTGGTATGTGGTTCGGACATTATGCCACAACCTACTTTCCCAACATTGTAGCTCACGCAGAGATTTTTACCGTTGCAGGGATGGGGGCTCTCTTCGCCGCCACAGTCCGCGCGCCGCTGACAGGCATTATTTTAGTGGTGGAAATGACCATGAACTACGCGCTCATTTTACCACTCATAGTCACCTGTATGGCGGCATCAGTCATTTCCGAAGGTCTCGGCGGAAAGCCCGTCTACTCCATTTTGCTCGAACGAACGTTACGCATAACCAATAGCGTCAAATCATCGAACGCAGACGCTGAATGCGCTCCAGAACAGGAGGATGACTCGCATTGAGCATGACATAGAACCAGTGTGGGGTCAGATTCGATAAATTGTCGACACTCAACCGTTTAAGGGCATCAATCAACGCTTGGGGATGCCGAGTAGCCTCGGCACTCAACGCATCGGCTTCAAATTCATGTTTTCGCGAAAGCGCATTGGAAAGAAACGACAGCAGCAATATGACAGGCTGATAAATAATGCCAAAAACGATCAGACCCGCTGCAACCGATGGCGTTGCAATGCCGAATGCCTGAAAAAATACCGGCGATTCCAGAATGCAGGAAAACAGAAACAGCAATAAACCGGTTTTGAGCATCTCCAGCATGATCGATTTAACAATATGTCGTTTTTTCCAATGACCAATCTCATGAGCCAAGACAGCGACAATTTCTTCTGTGGTCATTGTGTTTATCAATGTATCAAACAATGCAATGCGCTTTCGTGAACCCAGCCCGGTAAAGAATGCATTCCCTCGGCTCGATCGACGCGACCCATCCATGACAAAAATTCCCTCAAGCGTGAACGCATATTGCTGCGCCAAGTCCTCAATAGCGGCTTTGAGTTCCGGATCCTCAAGAGGCGTAAACGTGTTGAAAAGCGGTAAGATAATGCTCGGGGCGAAATACATGACACCAATCGTAACAAGTGCAATCCCGATCCAGGCTGGCACCCAGCCGGCTGGTCCCATCGCATTGAAAAAAAGAATGATCAGGCTCGCAAGCCCTCCCCCAAGGATGGCCGTGATGAGATAGCCTTTGCATTTATCAAGAAAAAACGTTTTTCCTGTTGTCCGGTTGAAACCAAAACGCTCTTCCAAAACGAAAGTTGAATAGATGGAGAAGGGTGTGGCAAGCACGAGGTCCGCGACAAGCGTAACAACCCCCAGATACACCAACCCGGTTGCCAAAGGGGAAAGATTCAACCCCACGACAAACCGGTCGAGCAAGCCGAAAACACCGGTCGCCAGGCATAAACACAATATAACCGTCCCGAATCCATCCTCAATGGAACCAAGGCGCGTGGCCTGTTTGGTATATTCTTGGGAGCGGCGATAAGCGTCGGCATCATAGATACCGACAAATTCTTCTGGCACGGATGAAGACAGTGCGGAGAGATTGAGTCGTCTAGCGCTCTCCCGAAGGACAAAAGTGGCAATCAATGCACAAAGAACACACAAAAGAATCACAGTTTGAATCATGAGAACCTCAATGTAGAACGAAATTTCACCCAAAAGGTGTGTTTCCCAGGGGTAAATAAATCGGGCCTGCTTGCCAAGCGCTCCAAAAATCGCGACAATAGAAAACATGATGCAAGAGCAAACGATCCCCTTAGTTTTGGCGGCGACGGGCAAAGAAAAGCCTGAAAACCTTGTGCAGCTGTTTGCAACTTTTTTGCGAACACTCGAAACATTGCCGGACAATGAACTTGATAGCATTGCCCAACAATTGGAGCACGATACGGGTGGACGTATTGACGATTTGCCGCGAAAGCTAAGGATTCTCGTCAAACACCCCTTGCCCCCGCGCGATAAAGTCTATTGCCTGTGGCTGTTTTACGTTACCTTCTTCCATTCAGCCGTTCCTTTGTCCAACATTTACATTGGTCCGGACATTGTCGGCGATGAAGAAGAAGCGTTACGCATTATTTCCTGGACACTCCCCAAAGGATTCGCGGACACACTGTTGGCCGACCTCACGACCCTGGCCGACGAATATGTCCCGCAATCAACTGTAGAATACGCCCGGACGGGCAACGACAGTGTCAAGTTTACTTTGCATGAGAGCAGGTAAATTGCTACCGTAACCCCCATTTCGCTTGTGTGAAATGAGTTTTCGGGCCACGGCCCGACGCTTCTTTTCAAGGAGATTTGCATGAACATCAGAAAAATGTCGATAACGGGTCTCCTCTGCCTGGCCACGGTCCTCTCGGCCATATGTGCCCTCGCAGCGGACGTAAAGACCTTTACGGTGGAACCCTTCGCAGTCCACGGCCCTGAGAAATATCAATACCTGAGTCAGGGCATAAAGAGCATGCTCAACTCGCGCCTGACCTGGACAAACCACTTCCAACCTGTGGCCGACAACGCGAAAGCCGACTATAAAGTCTCAGGATCGGTGACGATTTCGGGCAACATAGCCAGTGTCGATGCCACCGTTTCCGGACCTGACGGACAGAGCTGGCCGCAATCCACCAAAGCAAAACTTGACGGTCTCATTCCTGCTATGGAAGGAGTGGCCGACAATATCAATGCTAAGATTTTCAAACGCCCGGCCAAACCGGGGAGCGCCAATGCAGCCAGCGCCAAAACGGGCCAAGCTCCCATGAACCCGAATTTCGTGGTCAATGCAACGGAAGGTGAGCTGGGCGCCAACCCCTACCTCAACCCTCGTTTCCGGTATGTTCAAGGACCGGACACGCCGGGCCGTTGGCGGAGCCAGAGCTTGCGTTTCCCCTCGTTTGGCGTCGCCGTGGGTGACATCACCGGTGACGGCAACAATGAAACCATCCTCATGGGACAGGATGGTATCCACGCCTTCACATACTCAGATCGACAGCTC
Source organism: Desulfovibrio inopinatus DSM 10711 (assembly GCF_000429305.1). Classification (NCBI taxonomy): domain Bacteria; kingdom Pseudomonadati; phylum Thermodesulfobacteriota; class Desulfovibrionia; order Desulfovibrionales; family Desulfovibrionaceae; genus Desulfovibrio; species Desulfovibrio inopinatus. The sequence continues at coordinate 494,180 of NZ_AUBP01000002.1, read as the reverse complement.
AAGCCCCTGGCCGATTACGAGACTTCCCCCAATCTTATGCTGCTCCACGTCGACCTGTTCGACTTGAACAAGGATGGCAGATCGGAAATCATTGTTGCCGGCTATATCAATAAAGAAGCTGCATCCCTTATTCTGAGCTACGAAAACGGTAAGCTTGTAGTCAAAGCCGACCGCATCAAATACTTTTTGACCGTAGCCCCTGTTCCCCCCGAGTTCAGCCGTTCACTGGTCGGTGGCAAAAGCCACCCTCGTGATCTCTTCCAGGAGGGAATTTATGAAATGATTTACTCGGGCGGGACCGTGCAGGCCTCGTCGAAAGTCAACCTGCCAAGAAAGGCGAATCCGTTCAACTTCGCTTTCTACCCGGAAGAATCGGGCTATAAAGTTATCCTCGTCAACAACAATGACCGTCTTGTTGTGTACACCTCAAGCGGAGAACTCATGGCTGAAACCGAAGAAAAATATGCCGGTTCGGCTATCGGTTTACAGTTTGACGATCTCATGGCCCCCATGGATAAACCCGATGCCGACTACCTGTGGACATACTATTATGTCCCGCTGCCCTTATTGGTTGCCAACCTCGACAAAGACAACCGGTATGAGCTTTTGGTCAACAAAAACATATCGGTAGCGGCCCAGTTTTTTGAAAACTTCCGCAGCTTCGCCCAAGGTGAAATCCACGCCATGTATTGGGATGGAGTTGGTCTCAACTTGATGTGGAAAACACGCCGCATCAAAGGCACCGTCACCGGTTACACTCTGGCTGACATTGATAACGACGGCGAAAAACAATTGGTTGTCGCTGTGAATACGTATCCTGGTCCATCCGGATTCGGCAAAAGCCGAACCGTCATCTATGCCTACGACCTGAATACCGATTCGGACCCCAATGCAACAGGGTATTCCAACGTTGAACCCGCGCAAGAATAGCAAGAAAAACGACGAGACAAAAAAAGGCGGGGCCGAATGGTCCCGCCTTTTTTTGTCTCGTATGAAACAGAGTAAAGTCCCCGAATACTATTCGTACATCTCCGAAAAACGAACACACGCATTCTTGCCAAGCGCTTTGGCTTCATACATTGCGGTATCGGCTGCTTCGAGCAGTTCTTTGGCTGTTTGAGCATTGTCAGGATAGATACTGATGCCAATACTTGTGCTGAGTGGGATTCGATGCCCATTAATTTCAACCCCACCACCGAATGACGTGAGAATGCGTTCTACAACATGATCAATGTCTGATTCATAGACAACATCCGGGAGAAGCAGGACAAATTCATCACCACCAAGGCGACAAACCGTATCGGAGTCACGCACACTGAACCGCAAACAATTCGCAACGTGCACAAGTACCTTATCTCCCACAGCATGTCCCATCGTATCATTGATCATCTTGAAATCGTCCAAGTCGAGAAAAAGCAAGGCCGTACGAACTTTGGCTCGACTCGATTGCAACAACGCGACTTCAAGCCGGTCATCCAGTAACAATCGGTTCGGCAGACCGGTAAGCCCATCGTGAAAGGCTTGATGGCGAATGCGCTCTTCCTGATCTTTGATGTCACTAATGTCGTGAAAAATTGCCACAAACTGTGCAATTTGCCCATTTTCACGAATAGCACTGATAGACAGCCATTCTGGATAAATTTCTCCATTCTTGCGCCGATTCCAAATCTCTCCTTCCCATAGACCTTCACGCTGCAGTTGTTCCCACATGGCTCTATAGAAGAAATCATCATGGCTTCCGGATTTCAGCAGTGAAGGTTCTTTTCCGATAACTTCTTCACGGTCATACCCAGTGATGCGGGTAAAAGCCTTATTCACAGCCAGAATGGATGCATTGTCATCCGTCACGACAATACCATCTAAAGAATTGTCAAAAACCTTCTCAAATAATTTGAGTCGCATTTCATCTTGCTTCTTACTTGTAATATCATCGACCATACCTTCGATGCCAACAATCTCCCCCAAATCAGTTTTGACCGACCATGCCGTAATACGTGTCCAGATTGTTCTGCCGACCTTAGAATGAAGGCGAGCTTCTACAGTCATGACATTGTGTGCATTCAGATTCTCCATACAACTCAACGCCATATTGGAGTCGTAAAAAAGATCACAGAGTGTGCCGGCTTCAATCAGAAAATGGCGCTTGTCAGTATACCCCAAGATGGTGGCCATAGCGGGATTAATGGTAATAAACGATCCTTCCGGTGTGGTTTGAAAGATACCATGCACAGCGTTTTCAAAGATACCCCGAAACTTCTTTTCGCTTTCTGCTAAGGCCTCCGTGGCCCTGTCTATTGCCTGGCGAAGTTCTTCCGGCCTGCGTAAAAGCAAGTACAAAAGCCAACTTGAAATAAAGGCAACCAATACCCCGCTGAGAAAAATATGCCATACCAGAGGAAAAGAGGAAAACCCATCTTTTGGCATGACGGCGAGATTCCACTTCCCTGAGGGCAAAGGAATATCTGTACGAATACTATTCAATTGAAAGATTTCGGGAGGACCGTAAAAAACATCACCCTTTTCACCGCGACTGTCTTTTCCACGAAGAGCGACTGCCAGATGATCATTTTTTCCAAGGCCGGCCTCGTCAAACAACTGCAGGGGAGAAAACAACAAGGTTACAAGCCCCCAAAACTGAGGTTTCTTCCCGTCTTGTTGTGCGTCTTTCAAATAGACGGGGGTGCGTACAATAAATGATTTTCCCCCTTGTACAAGGTCGACCGGCCCGGCAAGAAATGGACGTGAAGACTGCATTGCCGAGGAGACTGCGGGCTGTTGATCTTTAGGCAGACCGTGCAAGATATCAAGACCGAGAACGGATTCGTTCCCTTCCTTTGGGTAAACGTGTGTAACAACTCCATCTCTGGCAAGCTGTACCGTATTGATTCCGGGATGGTCAGCCAATGTGTCTTGGGCGAGAAGAGCAAAGTCGTCCTGGCTGATATCACTATGCCTGGCAACATACTCTCGAAGCCATTCAGCGACGTGAAGACGAGTCATCAACGCTGATTCAAGACGCATACGTAATGCGGACGCCTGATCGTTTACCTCAGTACGCAAGCGTTGTTCATAGTTGCGACGTTCCAATTGTTCGAACATATAAGCCACGAAAAGAATAAACGTACAATTGAGTACGATCACAAAGACTTGAAAATGACGACTTCGAATAAAACGAGACATATAACAGCATCCCGTGCCAAAAGTTTCATGCAGCAGAAAACAGATTGTATTCTATTTCACAAAATATTCTCTGCCGCAAGGCAGGATGCGCAGGTTGGGTTCATTTTTCAACTGGATGAAAGATTTTTGCCCGTACCGATTCACACACAATGGCTCCATTGTGGACAACTCCCTCCAGAAAATCGATGAATTCTTCAATCTTATCGGCTTCATCAACAATCTCAACGGTTATGGGCAGATCTTCAGACAAACGCAACACTTTGGCTGTATGAATAAGACTGTGTCCACCAAATCCCATCATACCACGGTACACCGTTGCTCCAGCCAAACCTCGACGCCGAGCCTCTTCGACAATGTATTCATAGGTAGGCTTACCGTCCACATGGTGTCTTTCTCCACAATACACCGTCAACCGTTCGATCGTGTCGACAAATTCCATTTTGTTTACTCCATTTGCAAGACCGTTATATTGATGAATGTTCTATGATAGCCCTTCCCGTTGACATTGAAAAGCCAGACTCGGCCTTTTCATGACACCACAAGAAGCAAAATGGGCAGAAGCGACGGGACGCCCAGTGATACGTTGGGTTGCACGTGATCAAGTGCAGACGAATCTGGCGAATCCAGCGGGAGAAGCAACACGTCAAAAACCGCATGTTCCGCAACATATTCGGTCGGGACATTGAGTGTAAAGACAAGATCATGCTGCCCAGCTTCTACAGAATGGGAAGCCCCTGTAATATACCGATATTCCGGGTAGGTAAGGAGATTCACCTTCAGCTTCCGAGGCTGGCTTGTTTCAGCGCGAACTTCAACCGTTACACGCTGGCCGGGCACAATAGACGATGGAGCATGAACCGATTCAATATAGTCCACCGGTCGTGTCGATGCGACAACAGAAGGATTCTTTGCGATCTCTGCATACTCTGCCAAAGCACGAGCATTTCCGGTGATACGCCAATCCACATCGCCCTGCAGCTCTTCTTCGTATTTCAAGCGATCAAACCAACACACGGCTTTGAGCTCGGGAAGTATCATCGGTAATGCGTATGCGCTGTTTGTATCGAAATGAAAAATTTGGTTGAGCCAACCAGATTTGATCGCATATTCGTCTGCTCCACCTCCACTGCTGTCTGTGGGATCATAAAATGCGCTTGTTTCAGCCACAATCATCGGCTTCTCTCGATTTTTTGCGTAAAGATCATGAAAGTTCGGTACATCATCTTCAAACCCATTGGCATGGTACCACTTGAGCGGAGTGGGAATTTCGTTCCGATTCATACCGGTATTCCCCCAATGATACAGACTGAATCCCACCCAATCCACCGCCTCATCTCCTGGATAGAACGGCGCATAAGGATCATCGGCACTGGTCAACACCCCATCGGAATTGGTGTCCAAAGCGGGATCGGAATCCACAGAACCGGTGTACGCTCCACCTGCGTACGGATATCCCCACCCTTGCCCCGGCGTCCACGCCATCGCGACATTTTCAGCATTTTCGTGAGCAATCCCAGCAAACTCACGAAATTTACTGACATACAACGTCGGTTGTTGTCCCCAGGGATACCAGGAACCATTCATTTCGTGGTTATACCGAACAAGTATCGGGGTATCATACTGGGCTAATGTTTCGATGAATGTTTCGATGTCTTCCCGAGAATAGGAGTTCAATCCGCCCTTGGTTTCAAGGGTGAGAAGAGGGATAGCTCCCGCAGCCATACAATGCCGGACAAACAAATCGAGGCGTGTTGCAATCTCACCAGAAAGCACTTCGGGAAATGAAAAGAAATCCAAAGAAAATGCATGCCTGGTCCCAACACGGCGATTAAAGTCCGCAGGAGTATCCTCGTCGCCGGTAATGGAACACAATTGAATTCCGGAGGAAGGAACTGGCGGGTATTCTGCACATGCAGAAGGAACCGTATTGAGGACACTTATACACAGAAAAAGAGAGACGAAATATGATATGGTCTTCATAACCCATACACAGTACGACGCGATGATGATCAACGCAATGTCATTTTTATCTTGTACTCAACATAATCTTTATAATAATTGTAACCATATGTCCAAAAGAGAAGAAAACACTGTGAACAGCGAAACACTCCCCTTGGGAGATCGACGTGAAAGCCGTTACTCCATTGATTCTGCTGTCATGCCGTATCTCGGATCACGATTGCCCGATTACTCTGTCTTTCAATACATTATTGAAGATATCAGCTTGCATGGTCTCAAAATACAGCTTCCGAATTGGGTGCTCAAACGAGAAAATCTGTCAATTGGCGATGTTATTGACTTTCATCTTCCCTTTTTATTCTCAGGCCAAGTCTACGATACGGGAACAGTCGTTTGGAGTCGCCCTGATCCCAAAAACAATTCGATATCATGCGGTGCATCGATCAAAGAACGCGCAACACTCTATTATCCTGTATCGATTTCCTTTGAATCACGTGGGATTACCATCGACCTCTCGCATTTTGATACATCATCGAACCTGCTGACAAAAATATTCAAAGATACAGTTTTTCTGAAGCGCGGTGTCAGTATCTATTTACGACATCTTGGCCCGGTGCTGCACCGATTTACCGACCTCGATCACCAGGACGCGTATGCATTGCGCCTGTTTCTCTTTGATGATGCGGCCCGACGGGTAAAAGGAAATATCGCAGAGCTAACGAAGATGACTGAAGAATTGCGAGAAACAGGGAATCCAATGGAGAATCTCTACTTGCTTGATCTGGAACGCTTGCGACAAGCCATTGAGCCAGAAATTTCTGCCGAACTTTGGGTTGCGGCATTCAGTCAAGGAACCATGCCGCAATATGTGAATGCTATAAAACAACTGGAAAAAAGACTTTTTTACAATTACAATACCATCATCATGCTCTATACATCATTATTATCCGACTTGGCGTCGGAAGATAAAGCGAGCAAGGAGTAAGCCATGCTGACCATGGAACATTGCCGCAACGAAGCCTGTCTTGTTACATTCGACACAAATCGCATCGATATCTCCAATATCGATGCGGTCAAATCTCGATTTGTTGATTTCATCAACGAGGGACACAACAAATTCGCGCTCAACCTTTCCAATGTCACATTCCTTGATTCCGCCGGGCTCGGAGCGCTGATTTCCACTCTCCGATCGCTCAAGGGAAAGGGCGGTATCGCCTTATTCGGGGTGAATACCAATATCCGCAGTGTGTTGAAAATGACACATATGGACAGAATCTTTCCCATCTATAACACGGTTGACGATGCCCTAGATTCATTTACTTCATAGTGGTCGACAGCGTTATGACAACATCGACAAGGCAACTTGTTCTCTATGGAGTCATTTTAGCCGTCACAGCGGGAACTACGACCTGGTTTTATCAATGGCATCATGCGGCAATGGTTGCCTTTCGTCAGGGAGAAATACTTCTCTCACAAAATCATCCCCGCGAAGCGCGTTCATTTTTTGAAGAGGCGGTTCGTCTCCGAGCCCGTCGTCCCCTCCCGTATATACGCCTCATCACTTGGGCTCTTGCACACAAGAACACCGCCACTGCACTGAATGTTCTAGACCAATTCTTCGACTCGAATGCGACCATTGAACCCGGACAAGCAGACCAACTTGCCGGGCTTTTTGATACTGCAGGCCAGCCACAGGCCGCCCTGGCGCTTCTTGAGCGTCTCGGTGCCACCATCGAACGTAATCCAGCGGCGGTTCTGCACAAAGCTTCTCTCTTATCCCGTCTGAACCAATTGGATGCAGCCGAGGCAATATATCGTCAATTGATTACCGCCAACGCTCACAATATGGCAGCTCAAATCGGTCTCATACAGACGCTCACCAAAGCCAGAAAAGTGGATGAAGCGGAACACTTCGCCCGTTCCCTCGTTGGGCAATACCCCGATAACCGACAGATTCGTCTTGAGCTGGCACGCACTCTCACTGCAGCAAACAAAATTGACCAGGCTATCAACGAATACCGTCGTATTCTTTCGGAGGCTCCATGATGTGTCAGAAACGGTTTGCTTTTTTCCTCCCCATTGTACTGTCGATCTTCCTTGCGACAGTAAACTCGTTTGCTCAAACGCCGATACCGGGAACCCCCGTCCCCGAGCCAGCCCCAGGCCAGGACGAGATCACCACGCAACAAGCCCGACTCGAATTGGCGCGACTCCTCAGCTACAGCAAACGCTATGACGAAGCCATTGCCGAATACAAAATGCTCCTCAAAGACACTCCGGACGATTTCACCGTGCAAGCCGAACTCGCCCGCGTTTATTATTGGAAAGGCGATGAGACACGGGCACTCACCATGCTCCGCGCACTTCCTCAAACGGCGCTTGATACCGAATCAGCGCTCGTACTTGCCGATATTTATGCGGCCACAAAACAATATGAACAGGCCACAGCATTATATAAACGCCACCTGCAATCCACACCGAACGATGACACCACGCGTCTCAAACTTGCCGATACGTTAAGCTGGATGAAACAGTATCCGGAATCTCTAGCGCAATATAAACAAATCCTTGCCAAGCACCCGCATGATATTCAGGTACGCAGACGCTATGCCCGTGTTCTCTCATGGGCCGGCCGAACCGATGATGCCATCAAAGAACTCCAAATGACACTCAAGCCAACACCATGAATATACTCGGCATTTTGGGACATATTGCCTGTCACAGTTTCCTGCTGTTGTGCGTTGTCGCCGTTGCCCAGGCCGCCCCGGTTGCAACAAACAGCCTCGTGCCAGCGCAAGATTTCATCTCCGACTTTGATGCGCGATTACTTCTGGCGGAGTTATATGCGCGCACTCCCACTCATCTGCCCCAAGCGGAAAAAGAGTATCGTGCGCTTCTTCAACAACGTCCCAATAGTTCGACATTGCGCTTTGCTCTGGCCGACGTCCTCATGCGTAACCAAGACTTCACCGAAGCCGCCGCACTCTACACCACCCTTGCCAAAACGAATTTTCAACCGGTGAAAGTTCAAACCGGACTGGCTGATGCGCTGTTCTATGGTGGAAACCTTGATGCAGCCTTGCCGCATTACGCCAAGGCCTATGCATTGGCTCCTAATAATCCCACCGTGCTTGTTCGCTATGCCAAGGCACTGGCCTGGGCAGGTCAAGAAGCAACGGCTCTCCCGCTGCTGAAACAAATCCAATCACAAGGCTGGGGAGACAAAGAATCCGAATTCCTTCTAGCGCAGGCCTATTTCACAACGGGCCGTCTCCGCACCGCACGTACGGCCGCACAGTCGATTCTTGCTCAATACCCCAAAGATATCGACGCCATCATGCTTCTGGGGGATATTGAAACGCGTTTGGGACACGGTGTAGCCTCCCGCGAATGGTATATACAGGCTTTAGCGCTCGCCACTCCATCGCAACGCCCCGATATTTTGGTACGACAGGCCAATCGCAGTAACCTCTGGGGAGATTTCAACCAGGCCGAAGCAACGTTGCGCGGTGTTCTCTCTCAACACAATAGTTTACCTGTCCGGCTGGAGCTGGCCCGTGTTCTTGCCAATGCGCAACGATATGACGAAGCCGAAGCGATCTATCGTGATGCTCTCATAGAGCATGACGCCGAACCTGAGATCCTGCTCGCTCTCGCGGATATTCGCTTGCGTGCTCACGATCCCGAGGGCGTCTTGTATGCTTTGGAACTGCTTGATGCCAGTGATCGCCGGGCACGCTCTGCGCTGACGTTGGAAAGTGCTGCATTGCTCGAAGCAGGTCGGAATACGGACGCGGTCAGCGTTGCGTCTGCGCTGGCTCATCATCCCGACGCGACTGCAGACGATCATGTCATCTATGGACGCACGCTTCTTCGGACCGGTCACGACAAAGAAGCACGTGAAGTTTTTTCCCAAGCAGCCAAAACTGATCCCCATTCGATTGCTGCAGCATACTACGACCGCGGAGGTTCCTCCGATTTGGCACACAGTGTCATTGCGGAAGAAACCAACCCGGAACGTCTCAAAACATGGGGTGACATGTTCGCTCGTGACGGACAGTATGCCTTGGCCATCAATCTGTATGATGCAGCGTTAACCCGAGATGACCAATACATCCCGGCAGCCATGGCTCGAATTGAAACACTCGGATCGGCCGAACAGTATGAAGAAGCTCTCCGCAGTGCCGACTCCCTCTTGAAAACATTTCCGGATGCCTCCAAACTCCTTTTGACCAAAGCTCGCCTCTTCTCATGGGCGAAAGAATACGATGCCAGTCTGGAAGTCTATCGCACCATGCGCCGTATAAATCGGCGTGATCCCGTTCCCGTCCTCGAATCAGCTCGCGTCGCGATGTGGGGAAAACGTCCCAAACAGGCGACAGAATATTACGATACGCTCATCGACTGGCCGCCCGATGCAGGAGCCGTTGCCGTGGTTGAACAGTATACGGCGAAAACGTCTGACTCTCCCGGTTTGCCACCCCAGGATACTGAGTGCATCTACCAGGCCGGTCTTGATGTCCTGGCGCGTACACAATTCCCACCGTCACAGCGCATTGCGTTGGAACGCGCTGTGATTGCCTTACGACCGAGCGTTCGTATCCAAACTTTGGCAACTCTTGAAAAACAGGCAAAGCGCCTTGCATATAACGATCGACAAATGCTTGCGCGCAAAACCTTTACCAAACTCATCGCCATGGAGCCAGGCAACCAGGAAGCCCTTTTCGATGCGGCACAACTCGATTGCGCGATGGGCCTTGGTACGGAAGAGCGATGTGGCTATCAACGCCTCCTGCGTATTGACCCCTTGCATGATCGTGCCAAACGAGCCCTGCACCGACTTGATGTTCGTGGCAATCCACAACTGAACGCTCGATATAGTTTTTGGGATGAAGACGGTAAATCCGGACGACTCGCCAACATCAGCCGAAGTCGTTTCGATCTGGAGCTTGTCGTCCCATTCAACGACACCCGTTTTTGGGCCAAGGCGGGACAGCATGTCTTCATTGAATCTCCGAAAACACCTGATTCCTCCAACGCCAACGCAGGAAGCGTTTCCATTCCGGCACAAGATGAACTTTACGGATTCTATCTGGCGGCACAACGCAACAATCGATCACGAACCGGACCCTACTTTGCGCAAGGGCAATCCATTGAAGTCGGCGGGGTATTCAATCCATATATTCGTGCACGTGCGGCCGTGCTGTACAAGCTGTATGAAGACTCGGCGCTCGGTTCATACTTTTTGCCTGAGGCCGATATAACGTTCAATGCCTATGATATTGCCAAGCTCACCGTGGGATATGCGCTGACAGAGGAAATATTCAACGATTATTCACTGTTTCAAAGTATCACGGCACAAACGTTTACGGCACGCCTTACGTTACAGCCGATAAAACAAATCAGCCTTGATCTTGCCGGTACCGGAAAAATCTATAGTGATGACAATCAAGGTTTGCATCTTCGCGCTGACCTCGGTCTTCTTCTTCTGCCGCATCCGTATACGCTCAAGCTCATTTTCACCGGTGAACATCGAGATACAGCCAAGGAAAGTCTGTTTCGCTATCAAGATGACGCCCTGGTGAATATCATTCATCCCTACTGGACGCCGCGGAATTATTTTGCCGGCACAACAACGCTGGAGTGGCGTCACGATCTGGCTAAAGATTTTTTCTGTGGTGCGCGGCGTCATTTCTACGATATTCGTGTGGGTGTGGGGACAGATACCGATGATAACGACGCATTCCGAGTGGAAGCCGAGTATGTCTATGATATCAACGATCATTGGTCGACACAGGTTTCCGGTCTCATCCATCGTTCACGCGAATGGGATGCACTTGGGCTCTGGTTAGGGCTAGGCTACCGTTTTTAATCTCGTGAGAGCGAAACAGCCCGTGGATTGATCGGGCATTGGCAAACATGTACATATGAAAGCAGTTCGACTCTTACTGACAATCTTTCTGGCTTTGGCCATGTTATCAATCTTTGGCTACCTCGGCGTGCGTACGATGCTTTATTTCTCGGCGCAGTACGGTGTGTTTGAAAAAATTACCGCCGCTTTTCTGCTGTTCGCAGAAGGCTTCACCATGCTCCACGCCTTTGGATATTTTCTGAACATTTTCCATGTGATGACCACCCCAAAACAATCACGTCTTTCCACAAATGCCGTCCCGGAACTTCACGACTATCCTCCTATCGCTGTGATTGTGTCGTCCTTCCACGAACCAATTGAAGTGGTTGAAGACACGCTTATCTGTTTCTACAATATGACCTACCCCAACAAACACATCTATTTTCTTGATGATACTCGCTACGATCGACCCAATGCAGACCCGCAAGAAATGGCTGCGTATCGGGCAGAAGTTGATGCCATGTGTCAACGCATCGGGGTCAACTTATTTCGACGCCGTTGGCGCGGTGCAAAAGCCGGCATGATCAATGACTTTCTCGATTTTATTCAGGGTAAAATTCGTGAAGGGTTTGAATTTCAGTCTTTTGAAGATACGGCACGAACAGAGCGAGAAAAGTACATTTTAGTATTCGACGCCGATCAAAATCCGTTCCCTGATTTTGCAGAGCCACTCGTTGCCTTTATGGAAGCAAATCAAGGTCTCGCCTTCATCCAAACACCACAGTATTACACCAACTTTGAAATTAATCGCGTTGCGCACGGGGCAGGCCTGCAACAAGCGGTCTTTTATGAATATATATGCGAAGGGAAAAGCATGCAGGACGCAATGTTCTGCTGTGGTACAAACGTCATTTTCCGAGTCCAGGCACTCGTCGATGTCGGTGGTTTCGAAGAGTCTTCAGTCACGGAGGACTTCGCGACATCGCTCAAATTCCATCTCCATAACTGGCATTCCGCCTATCTCAACAAAATTTGCGCTTTTGGACTTGGACCGGAAGATCTTGGAGGGTATTTCAAACAACAATTTCGTTGGGCTCTGGGCACCGTCGGGCTCTTTCGAACGGTTTTAAAGAACTTTGTCCTCCATCCTTTCTCGTTAACCGGCTGGAAGTGGTGGGAATATTTCCTTTCCGGCACACATTATTTTGTCGGATGGGTCTTCTTTATTATGATGATCAGTCCTATTCTCTATTTATTCCTCAACATTCCAAGTTATTTTGTTAATCCGGAATTATATTTCCTCTTTTTCTGCCCCTACATTATTTTAACATTATCCCTATTTTTCTTCACATTAAGTCAACGCCGATACCGCCTTATTGAGCTGGCACAAGGTATTGTTCTCCAAGCCATTACCTTCCCCGTATTTATGCGAGCGTCTCTTCTCGGCATCATTGGTATCCGTGGCTCATTTGGCGTTACACCCAAAGGCTCCGGACAAGCCATGCCGTTGCTCTTCTTGTGGCCACAGCTCACCATGGCCATAGCATGTTTTGCGGCCATAATTTGGGCAATAAACCGAATATATTTCGAGCGAACCGATGTGGTTCCCATAGCGGCAAATGCCTTCTGGTGCTTTTACCACTTCTGTATTCTCTCCACCGCACTTTATTTCAATAATCCAATCATCAAGAGAGGACAAAAAGAGGATGCATCATGAAAACAATGCTGACCTGTCTGATGAGTATTTTACTCTTTGCCCCAACCTCCTCCATTGCTGCTGAACCTCTTCTTTTCGGCGTTACACTTGATGGGCTTCCCATCGTCGAATCTCGACTTCACGACATAAGCAATCATATTGGAAAAAAGCCGTCTTTGGTTGTGTTCTTTTTACAATGGCCGGAATCGCCCACGAGAGGATGGTTCCCGCAAGAAACATTCGATGCCATTCTTCGATTCGGTGCAATCCCCTGCCTCACCTGGGAGCCGATGTATTACAAGGATGACAAAGAGCATATGATAGCGGCGAAAGCCATTACAGACGGCACATTTGATAGCTATATCGACATGATGGCAAGCCGACTTAAAGCACTCAGAAAACCTGTCTACCTTCGTTTTGGACACGAAATGAATTTGGCACGTTACCATTGGGGCGTATCAGCCTCACAATACAACGAGAAGGCTCCCCTTGCGTATCAAAGCATGTATCGACACATCCGAAACCGATTCCGACGGCTCAAAGCCGACAACGTCAAATTTGTTTTCTGTCCCAATGCAGAGTCTCAACCACATCCCGTCTATAACGGGGCAACATGGAACACCGCCTCAGCATATTTTCCAGGAAAAAGTGATGTCGATATCTTCGGGATGGACGGATATAATTGGGGAACAACACAAACGAAAGAACAGCACGGATGGGACAGCACCTTCCGATCATTTGCCGACATTTTTAGTCCACTGCACGAAGAATTAACGCGTCTCTCAAAAAATACCCCGATCTTTGTCTTTGAAACGGCCAGCGCCGATCAGGGTGGAGACAAAACTCTCTGGCTTCAAAACGCCATCGCAACCATGCAATCTTGGGGTATACGAGGATTCTGTTGGTTCGAAGCCAACAAAGAAGTGGATTGGAGACTTGATGAAGCAGCTCACGCAATTCTCACGAAGCCCTAAAACCTCTTCAGAAACTATCGCTCGTTTAACACGTTCTTGGTCTGACTTTGTCCTATGTTTTTAGCGACATATTTAAGAGGTGCTCCAGACCGACTTAACTTACGACGCTTTGGCGTATTTTCATCGAAGTACGAAGACAATACCTCATCTCAGGCGTCGTCATTTTCTCACATCCAAAACAAAACGCGCGCTGTTTCCAGCGCGCGTTTTGTTTTGGACGGTATACAAACAACAATTAGTTCAAGGCTTGCGTCAAGAGATTCATGATGTCGAAGCCCATGAAACCCTTGAGGGTGTAGCGGACACCGACAAAGACAGCCAAGATAATGAACAAGCGTTTGAGCCAAATATCAGGAATGTACTTGGACGTTTTCGGACCAATGTACGAACCGATAACGATGCCGATAAGTTCCGCTCCGATCAGGGTCCAGGCAACGGGAGTGCCTTTGATGACCATGTACGAGAAGATGGAGGAAATCATGCCTATGAAAACGGCCATAGCCGAAGTACCGGCAACAAGGTACATGGGAAGACCAGCAACCGAGGTCAGGAAGGGGACGAGCAGGAAGCCGCCGCCAACACCCAGGAAGGAGGCCAAAGCCGCGATAAAGAAACCACCGATAACCGGGATGATGGGGTTGAAGTCAAATTCAACACCGTAGAAGGTAAAAGCACAGCGGGTCAGTGAGAACGAGCTGACTTTTACGCCTTGGTCAGTATTCGAAACACCGGATTTGACGCTGTCTTGGAACGCCTTGGCAGCTTCTTTGGCTTTTTTCTTACGAGCCTGCCCAGCAGGAGTGGTTTCGTAGAAAAGGTAGACACCAAGCAGCAGGACGAACAGACCGAAGTACCCGATATAGGACTTCAAGCTGATTTTCCCAGCGGTCAAAATCGGGACCAAAATGGAACCGGAGATCGATCCAACAGCCAGAGCCAACCCCAAGGGCAGAACCAAGCGTCCCATGCGGAAGTAGTTCCAGGAGGACAGACCGGCGCTTGTGCCGACGAGCCATTGGTTCGACACGCGAATGGAGTCGGTCACAACGGTATTCATCGCTGTTCCTTTCCCGAAGCTCGACGCGTAGTTCCCCAATCCATAAATGGAAATGTGTCCCACACCGGCCATGATGCCGCCGAAGGCACCAACCGTCGAAAAAATCCAGCCTACCCAGATCGCCCACAAGAAACCGACAATCAAGCTCGGTTGAGGACCACCAGGAATACCGAGATACCCAGGGGTAGCACTCGGATCAATTTTGCCGTTCGACTGTGCGTCCATGATCGCATCAGCCAGACGATCAGCTAATGCTGGTTGGGCAACACAGACAACGCCCACTGTTAACGCCAGGAGTGCTAAATAAAAAACAGCACTGCGTTTTGTAAACATATTACACCCTCCTTCTCCTCATCAATCTTTGGTTAACCTTTTTTACCACCCTAGCCTCTAATATACGTACCCCACGGAGGAGAGACGTTACAAAAATTTAACTTTGGATTGATGTTCGAGAAGTTTCTTTCCATACTTAAACCGTACCTTCCCAGACGTCTCATTGGGTGATACGAACTCGAGAGCATGAGCCGTACAGGCCGTTACACAAGCTGGCTTCTTGCCAGCATCAATGCGATCACGGCAGAAGTCACATTTGATCGCGCGTCCGGATTCTTCATCCCATTGCGGGATATCCCATGGGCACGCAATGATGCAGGCTTTGCAACCGACGCATAATTCAGCATCAACATACACTATGCCATCTTCATCGCGCCGAATCATTGCCCCAGTGGGACACGCGGCCACACACCATGGCTGTTCGCAATGAAAACATGGCATAAATAAGTTCATCATTTTGGGCTTACCGCCCTTATCGACCGGACCAACAGTGACAATTTGACCGAGTTTGGCCCCAACAGGAACACGATTTTTTACTTTGCAGTGAACTTCGCAGGCCTTGCAGCTAATACAGCGGTCTGAGTTGGTCCGGATGTAATACTTGCTCATGCTCCACTCCTCAGAGTTTTTAGGGCATAATAGTCATTCCTGCCGAAAGAGCCAACTGATAAATTGGTCCCGGCATTGCGCCCAGAATGAGAATTGCCGTGGCTAAAAGACCGGCCATGGTCATTGAACCCCGCCCCACAACAACATCGGGAGCTGTGGCTTCTCCTGTGTACGCATGACGTACGAGGCTCAAATAGTAATAAATGGAAATGGCGGTGTTCAAAACAGCCACAACCACGAGCCAATTATAACCATGATTCCAGGCTGAACTCAACAAAAAGAGTTTCCCCGTAAAACCGGCGGTCGGCGGGAGGCCAACCAAGGCGAAAGCCGAGACAGCCAAAACGACAGCCAACCCAGGCGCACGTTTGTGCAACCCATCAAGGTCAGACACTGTCACGTTCTCGCCGTTACGAGAGACTTTACAGACAACCCAGAAAATAGCCAAGTTCATGAGGATATAAATCAGGCTGTAAAACGCTGCCGCCGCAAGGCCTTGCGGCGTTCCGGAAACAAGCCCGATCATGACATAGCCAGCATGAGCAACACTCGAGTAACCGAGAAGTCGTTTCACATCGCGTTGCGCCAAGGCCGCCAAGTTTCCATAGGTCATGGACAACGCACCAAGTACCGCGAGGATATTGGTGATTTCGAGGCCAGGAGCGAGAAGCGCTGCAAGACGAACAAGAACAACAACAGCACCGAGTTTAGGAAGCGTTGCCACAAACGCAGCCGTTTCGTTACTCGCACCTTGGTACACATCGGGGCACCAGAAGTGGAACGGAAACAATGCCAGTTTGTAGAAAAATCCGCCCAGGAACAAGGTCAGGCCAATAACGGCCATCGGATTTTCAGCAATACTCCAGGGTTTGTTGGCCAACTCAGCAAGATACGTGGTGTGCTGCCAAGACATGACGTAAGACAAACCAAAGAGTGCTAGCGCCGTCACCGCAGCACCAAACAGGATATATTTGATACCGGCTTCAGCCGCATCGCGATCGGTGGATCGCAACGGGATCAAAGCATACAACGAGTATGAGGACAGTTCGAGCGCCAATACAAGCGTGATGAGTTCAACAGCCGACGACAAAAACATCAGGCCCAAGCTCGACAGCGTCAGCAGCAGGAAGTAATCGGCTCGTTTTTTTGTTTCCAAGGTTGGCTGCCGTAAGGCATTTTGCATGGCAATGGCATAACCCACTGAAATCGCCAACTTGAAAAACTGCGACAGGCCATCGATCTGGTAGGTATCCCAGGCAAGCATACCGCGAGCAGACAGACCAGCCAAAGAGGCGATCACGCCAATCCAGACCGCTACAGGCAAGAAGGCCGGGGTCTCTTCGCCGCCGTCTTGTTTGAGGGTGTAGACGAAAAGAAACAGTGCCAGAAACGTCTGATAGAGTTCAGGGATGATTAGTTGCAAATCCATGACATAACTCCGGCCGGCCGGAAAGTGTCCGGCCCAGTATGGTGTGATGTAGCTCCCGAAACGAGGCGTATATTCATCCGTTGGTTCCGTTGGCTTCGTTGTTCATCATCCCGTTTGTGGTCGCATTGTAGACCACGCTTTCCCGGGAAACATCAAGACGATCGGCCAAAGGCGCAGCCGCCTTTTCAGGGACGACATGCGACGGTTCAGCAACCTGCGTCTTTTCTTCTTCAGGTACTGACTTGGAGTGAACATCCTCAAGCACCAGGGAAATAGATGGGGAAATCGTCCGCAAGGCCAATCCCGGAGCAAAACCGAGATAGATGACAAGGATGGCCATGGGTACGAGATAAATCCATTCCCGCGTATTGAGGTCGAGCCAACCTTTGGGGTTGTCCGAACGTCCGTACGCCATTTTCTGAAGAAGACGCAGCATATAGGCTGCGGCCAGCATGGCACCGGGAATAGCCAAAAAGGCTGCCGGTACGCTGTCGGTAAAAGCACCAACCAACACGAGGATTTCACCGACAAAGCTGTTTGTTCCGGGGAATGCAAGGGAAGACATGGAGAACAAGCCCCAGAAGAAGATGAAGGCAGGCAGATAACGACCGATACCGATATGGTCGCTAATTTCACGCGAGTGACTGCGCTCATACGCTGCGCCGATCATCATAAACATGGCGCCCGTGGTAATACCGTGGTTGAGCATCTGCATGATAGCGCCCTCAATCCCGCGTTGATTGAGAACAAAGATACCAAGGGTAACAAAACCCATGTGGCCTACCGAAGAATACGCAATCAGTTTTTTCATGTCGGTCTGGCCCAAAGCGACCAAACCGCCATACAGAATCGAAGCCACGGAGATGGCGATCATCATCGGCGCAAAATAGTCGCTGGCGGCAGGAGCCAGAGGCAAGCAGAAGCGCAGGAAACCATACGTTCCCATTTTCAACAGCACCGAAGCCAGGATGACCGAACCGGCGCTAGGAGCCTGAACGTGCGCGGCAGGCAACCACGTATGAAACGGAAACATGGGCACCTTGATGGCAAACGCCAGGGCCATGGCAAGAAACGTCCAGATTTGGAACTGGTACGGATAGGTTTGTTTGCTCAGTTCAACAATGTCGAAGGTACCGCCAACGCTCCAGAATGCAACGATGGCAACAAGCAACAAAGTCGAACCAGCCAATGTATACAGGAAGAACTTAATGGATGCGTATTTACGATCCGGCCCGCCCCACACTGCGATCAGCAGATACATGGGGACAAGCATGGCTTCCCAGAAGATGTAAAACAGGACAAAATCGAGTGCCACAAACACGCCGATACAGGCCGTGGTCATAAGCAACAAGCTAATGTGAAACTCTTTGATGCGCTTTTCAATGTATGTCCAGGAACACAGGACACACAGAGGCAGTATCAAGACGGAAAGCAGCACCATAAAGAAGCTGATCCCATCGATACCAAGATGGTAGCTTATGCCGATGCCGGGTAGCCAGGCAGCGTGTTCGACAAATTGATATCCTGCCTCACCAAGCTGATAATTCAAAAACAGCGGGAATGAGAGCAGAATTTCAACCAACGACACGACAAGGGTGAAGGCGCGCACCACCATCTCGTTTTTGATAAAAAACGCCATGAAAAGCGCCGCGGCCAGCGGAAAGAAAACAAGGACGGTCAGGGTCGGGTAGGCAGCGTCAGCCATGGACTTACTCCGGATTTGCTATCCCTGCGGATACCGGTTTTATTCGGTTAAATGAAATACCAATACAGAGCGAAAAGGCCCAGACAGATGACAGCCGTCGCCGCGATGTAATCCTGAAGCCGGCCGGTTTGTCCCTTGGCAGCAAGCGACCCCGTACCTCTGACGGTGTAGGCCGTCCCATCGACCACGGTATCGATGGCCTTACGATCAAAGATCGCCGAAAGCCATGCGCTTCCCATCAGGCCGCGCAAACCGATCTTGGCGTACACTTCGGTCCAGACATTATCGATAGCCGCGACCGGTACACTGACCAATTTGTAGAACCAACGGGCAACAAATCGGTAAAGCGCGTCGAAGTCGAGGTTAACTTTGTCATGGGGTACAATGATCTTACGGCAAAAGTAGAACCCAAGACCGGTGAATGCCAACAAGATCGAAGACTGCAGAACATGCCATGCCGTATAGGGGTGGTATTCAACTTCAAACGGCAGGATGGAATACAGTGTCGAGGGGAACAGGCCAGTGAAGAGGCACAAAAACGACGAGATTCCCATTGCAATGTACATGTTCTTGGGGATCGGTTTAAGTTCGACCGTCGAATCCGGCTTCGACCAGAAGGCGAAGTACGGCAGTTTGATACCGACGGAAAGGAACGTCCCGACAGCAGCCAATTCCATACCGAGAGCCATCCACGTGTGATGCGCTTCAGCCGCACCGGCAATGGTCATGGTTTTGGAAATGAACCCGTTGAACAACGGCATCCCCGAGATGGAGACGGCCCCGACCATGTAGAAGAGCATGACAAAGGGAAGGCGCGAAACCAATCCACCGAGTTCGGTGAGTTTGGCCGTTCCGGCTGCATACAAGAGACAACCGGTTCCCATAAAGAGCAACCCTTTATACAGGATGTGTGCATAGGCATGCGCACATGCGCCATTTATGGTCATTGCGGTCCCGATGCCAATCCCGGCAACCATGTATCCCACCTGCGAAACAATGTGGTAAGATAAGATCTTCCGAGCATTGTTTTCGATGGTCGCGTAAAAAACACCGTAGAGACACATGACAACGCCCACCACAGCGAGCACCTCAAAGCCGGAAAAGGCCCGAGCCAACACGTACACGGCGGTTTTCGTTGTGAATGCGGACAAGAAGACCGCACCGGTAATAGAAGCGCGTGGATAGGCATCCGGCAACCAGGCGTGAAGCGGTACAGCGGCAGCGTTCACGCAGAAACCGGCCATAATGAGCCAGTCATACGTAGCAATATTGGCCGGATCAGCCGGGGTGAAATCAAACGTGCCGAGCGCTTGCCAGCGAAGCAGCATCCCCCCGAGCAGAAGCAATCCGCCCATAACGTGGAACAGGAAGTACCGGAAACCGGCCCGAGTCGCAGCCGGATTGCGCGCCAACCAAATGACGCCCGTCGATGCGATACTCATGAGTTCCCAGAAAATGAACAAGGTCAGATAATCGCCAGCGAATACACATCCGAATGCCCCGGCAACGTAGAGGCATGTCGCGACGTGCTTCATCGGGTCCTTTTCATGATAGGCGTAAATAAACGCAATGAAGGACTGAATGGCAAATACGTTGGCGAAAACCAGGGACAGGGTGTCCACTCGGGCAAGCTTCAGTGTGGTCCCGATATAGGGAATGGTCCAGGTCACACCTTGGCCATCACCGTTCCAGGTCTGCGTAAAGACCACGGCAATGGCGACCAGAGGGGCGATGAACAGTATTTTGTTCCTTCCCTGCCAGTCGGTAAACCAGGGCAACAGCGCGGCCGTGACCACAAACAGTATGCTCGGGTGGAAGAACCAGGCGGTATCAATCGCGGTCATAGTCTTCCTCTTTGCGCGAAATGATCGGAAATACGATCTTTTTCAAAACGAATGTCATAATGACAGTGCCCAAAAGCGAGAAGGCAGCCCAAAAACCGGGATAATGTTCCAGTTCGAAATGGGGGTGGTGCGGCAGAATGAAGACATTGAGCAGCACAAGAAGAAGCAGGAAGGAAAAAAAGACCCACTTCCACATGAAGTCGTATGTTCTCGCTTTTTTGAGCCACTCACCGAATCGATCGTGATGCACGGCCGGTCTCCTTGGCTAGAACTTGCCGAAGGCGTTAATGAACTGCATGAACGTGTCCGGGAACAACCCGAGGAACACGGATATGAGCGCGGTAATGAACAGAGGAACCACCATAACAAGCGGCGCTTCTTTATACTGTTCAATGTCCACTCCTGGTGCGGCTGGTCGCAGGAAGGCGCGAACAACCACCGGGGTGAAGTACGCGGCGTTCAACAAACCACTGGCCAACAGAGCGACCAACAGTATGGTTTGCCCGATCTGCATGGACCCCCCGATGAGATACCATTTGGTGACGAACCCGCACACCGGAGGCATCCCGATCATGGAGAGCGATGCGAGAGCAAACGCCGTAAATGTGAACGGCATACGCCGTCCAAACCCGCCCATGAGGCTGATTTTCTTGTGATGCGTTACCACATAGATGGCACCGGCAGCGAAAAACAGCGTAATCTTTGAGAAAGCGTGGTTAACGATATGAATCAGGCCGCCTTTGACAGCCAACGGGGAGAGCATCGCCACGCCAAGAATGATGTAGGACAACTGGCTCACTGTGGAATAGGCCAACCGGGCTTTGAGGTCATCTTTGGTCAGCGCGATGATGGATGCCGCCAAGATGGTAAACGCCGCCAAGTAGGCGGTGACAATTCCCAGATTGAGCTTTTCCATAAGCAGGACGCCGTAGCCGGAAAGAAACACACGGCTGATGGAAAAGACCCCGGCTTTAACAACGGCCACTGCGTGCAGCAAGGCGGAAACCGGTGTCGGGGCGACCATGGCAGATGGCAACCAGTTGTGCATCGGCATAATGGCCGCTTTGGCCAAGCCGAACAGGTAGAGGAAGTACGTAATGCTGACAAGCGTCGGGTCGGCGTCAGCCGGGAAGATACCATTGACGATATCGCCCAGATGAAAATCGAGCGTGCCGCACAGTACATATGTTAAGGCCATAGCGGGCAGCAAAAAGAGTTTGGACGACCCCATGAGGTAGACCATGTATTTGCGTGCACCGGCAAAGCCTTCTTCATCTTCGTGGTGAGCAACCAGCGGGTAGGTGAAGATGCTGATGATTTCGTAGAAGAGATACATCGTAAAGATGTTCGCCGAAAACGCGACGCCGAGAGCGCCGAAAATGGCGACGCCAAAACAGAAGTAATAGCGTGTCTGGGCATGCTCTTTGAGGCTGCGCATGTAGCCGATATTGTAGCTTGTGGCAAACATCCACAAAAACGAAGCAATAATGGCAAACAGAAGCGAAAGCCCGTCAATACAAAACTTGACGGAAACCCCGTGAAAGAGTTCGACCAGCGTGTACGTCCAGATGCTGCCTTTTAGGACAGCCGGAGCCATCGAGGCGACACTCCCGAAGGCAATCGCACCAGCAATAAAGGACGCCGCTTCACGCTTGTTAATGTTCTTGCGAAAATACCAGATAAAAAACGGAGCCACCATGGTGACAACGAGAGGTATCAGGATAAGCGGGCTTTCAATGTAGGCTTGCTCGGTCATGACGCTATCCTTTAAGCCGGCTGACGGTTTCGGTCTCGGCGTTTCCGAACCGCCGCACCACCACAAGGACGATGGCCAGGACCAAGGTGGCCTCGGCCGCGGCCAGTCCCATGACGAACAACGTGGCTGCCTGCCCCATTTCCGCGGGCATCGGCGTCAGTTGGGCGCCTGCTGCGATAGACAGGGCCGCACCGTTGAGCATGAGTTCCACACAGATAAGCATACCGATCAAACTTTTACGATACAGCATGCCAAACAGGCCCACACCCAAGAGAAACAGGGCGAGGATCTGATACAGGGTCAAAGCGCTCACATCGGAAATCACTTTGCCTGCCTCCTTCTTTCAAATCCCAAAAGAACAGCTCCGGCCATTGCAACAAACAAGACAACGGAGATCAGTTCAAATGCCAACACATAGGGTCCCAAAAAGACACGACCCAGTTCCTGTGGCGCCAGTTCAAGCGGCGTCGGTACAACCGATCCTGCATGATGAAAACATGCATACCCGAGAATACCGGCCGGAATGAGACTGCCGACCAACGACTTGGCAATATGACCGAGACTGCGTTTTTCGAGCTCTTCACCGCCTGCCGGGGCACGAGTAAGCATGATGGCGAAAAAGATGAGCACCACCACGGCTCCGACATAAATAAGCAGTTGCATGAGCGCCAAAAGTGGAGCGGCCATAAGTAAATACAGGCCGGCCACACCGAAAAGCGCAAGAATAAGCCCGCACAACGAGCGTACGAGCGATCTGGCCAGGACCGCTAAAAGCGACCCGCCCACGATCAGAAGGGCATAAAGCCAAAAGGAGATAATAACGATAGTTTCCTGCATGGCGTCCGTCTTATGTTTAGAGGTCAGTCCCGCCGCGATCAGGCGGCCTCTTCCCCAGGAGCTTTCGGCCCGGGTTTGCCTGACTGTCCGGCTGCATCCGAAAGCCTGGCCATGAGGTCGTAAGAACACCCCTGCCTTGAATCCGCGATGGAATAGACATCGCGAGAGAATTGAAGCGAGTCTACGGGACAATTCTGCACACACAGCCCACACAGGCTGCACAAATCAAAGCGCAGATCGAACCCGGTCACGACTTTCTTCTTTTTCTTCTTGGGCGGGGCCATGCGTTTAGCCGGTACGGCCGATCCCCCGTCCGAAGTTTTGCGGGCGGTTTCTTCAAGTTTTTTGTCGACCGGGGCCACTTCTAATTCAATGGTCTCGACCGTAATGTTAATGCATCCCGACGGACAAATGGCCTCGCACATCATACATGCAATGCATTTGGGCTTGGCCGGTTCCTTGGGCATTCCGACAAGATCGATATGTCCACGAAACGTGTCGAGGTTGGAGACGCTGGCGCGTGGATAGTGGACCGTCACCTGGGGTTGGACAAAGTTCTCCCCAGTGACACGAAGACCCACCACCAAGCTCCACAAGCCTTTGACGGCGTCCGATATTTCGGTGATCACGTTTTTCATGCCGATAAACCGTGCATCCTTGGTGTCTGGCGCAACACGCCTAGAACAGTTTTATGACAAAGGCCGTGACAAGCAGGTTGGCCAACGCCAACGGCAAAAGCCACTTCCAATTGATATTGAGCAACTGGTCAAAGCGGACGCGGGGATAGGTCCAGCGAAACCAGATGATCAAGAGGAGTAATATATACAACTTGGCCAAGAACCAGACCGCTCCCGAAAAGAACGGGCCTTGCCATCCGCCCAGGAACAGAATGGTAGCCACAGCGCATACCACGATCATGTTGGCGTATTCAGCCAGGAAGAAGAGACCGAATCCCATACCGGAATATTCGGTATGGAAACCAGCCGTCAGTTCGGATTCAGCTTCGGGCAGGTCAAAGGGGGCACGGTTGGTTTCCCCGATAGCACTGACGAAGTAGATGAAAAACGCCACGGGCTGACAGACGATGTTCCACTGCCATGGCCAGGCTCCCTGGCTTCTGACCATATCCATAAGGTCAAGGGTTCCCGTTTGCATCGCAATGGTCAGAACAGCCAACAACAACGGAATTTCATACGCAACCGATTGGGCCACAGCGCGGGCTGCACCAAGCAGCGACCACTTGTTGTTCGATGCCCAACCAGCCAAGCACAACGACAGAACCCCAAGACCGGCAAAGGCGAGAATGAGCAGCAAACCAAGGTTGGTATCCAGCGCAAAAACCGTTTCCCCAAACGGGATAGGCATGAACAGGACAAAGACAGGCAGAAACGACAACACCGGTGCCACCCAGAAAAGGATCTTATCTGCGCCCTGAGGGGTGACAAGTTGTTTGCCGATGAGCTTTGCCGCGTCTACAAGCGGTTGCAAGAGTCCATGAGGCCCTACTTCAAAAGGTCCCGGCCGGCGCTGCACATGGCCGGCCACCTTTCGTTCCACATACACGAGAACGAGGCCGTTGAGCCCGATGAAGGCGGCCAGGGCGATAAGGGCCACCACAAGCCGGACAAGCTCTACGGGGATTTCGGTAACTGATGGAATGGTCACGGTGATTCGTCCTTTTTTTACTCGGCCTTGTCGGTATCGCCAAAGGCGTCCGCATTGTTTTGCGGACACACGGTCCGCCCGTTTTTGAGACTTCAGCGGCGAGGGTCGCGGCCTGTTACTTTCCGCACATACCCATTTTCCGCATTGAATTTCCTACCCCAAAAAAAATCAACAAGAGACCGCAACCATTTACTGAATATGCTTGGTTGCTCTCGCGTTGACATGCGTTCCGTTACCTGTCGATTTCCGGAATGACGAGGTCAAGGCTTCCTAAGATGGAAACCGCGTCAGCCAGCATGGTGCCTTTCGCCAGTTCGGCGAACAGACTCAAGTTGGAATATCCCGGCGCACGCAATCTGACGCGATACGGTACGTTGGTTCCATCGCTCACGAGATAGATACCGATTTTACCACGCGCCCCTTCGACGGCGAAATACGATTCCCCTGCCGGGGCCTTCCATTTCGCTTTTGGTGCTTTTTTGTTGATGTATTCGCCATCCGGAAGCCCTTCGAGCGCCTGGTCAAGAATACGTAAAGACTGCTCAAGCTCATCCATACGCACGAGATACCGTGCCATGGCATCGCCCTTGGGATACGTCGGAATGTTATAATCAAATCGGTCATAGACCCCATACGGTTCAGCCCGGCGCACATCGTAGGGAACCCCTGAACCACGTGCGACAGGTCCGGTTGCGCCATATCGGATGAGCATATCTTCAGAAATGACACCGATATCTTCGCACCGTTTACGCAGAATGATGTTGTCTGTGACGAGATCTTTATACATGCCAAATCGGGTCCGCATATAGCTGCAGAAGGCTTTGGCTTCACTGACAAATGTATCGGAAACATCGCAGGCGACGCCGCCGAAGCGGTAATAACAGTACGTCAAACGCGACCCGGTAATCATTTGCAGAAGATCAAGAATACGTTCGCGGTCATCGAACGCATACATGATCGGTGTGAACGCACCAAGGTCAAGCAGATATGCTCCCCACCACAACAAGTGCGAGGTGATCCGGTTGAGTTCAGTGGTAATGACCCGAATGTATTCTGCACGTTCCGGGACTTCAATCCCGGCCAACCGTTCGACGGCTCCGACATATGCCCAGTTCCAGGCCATGGCGTGCAAGTAGTCTACCCGCCCCATGTTTGGCAGGTATTGAGCATAGGATTTCACTTCGCCCATTTTCTCTTGCATACGATGGACATACCCCAGAACAGGTTCAGCCCGTAGGATATACTCTCCGTCGAGTTCAAGAATGACCCGCAAAACCCCGTGTGTGGACGGGTGCTGCGGCCCCATATTGAGAATAAGCGTGTCAGGTTGCTGGCCTTCCATGAACCGCAGGGTGTAGCTATCCCCCGGATGGGCATCGTCAAGGCCGCGGCGATTATCGAAAACGGTTGTCATTTGCCCTGCTCTCCTTCGTCTTTATCTGCCGTATTGGCGTACAATCTCTGTACGAGGGGGTGATGTTCCGGGCAGTGCACAAATTCGTGGAACGGCTTCACTTTATACAAGCCTGCCCGCTTGGCATCACTTTTGAGAAGAGGAGGCGGGGTATCATCATCGGGCAAGAGCAGCGGAGCCGGATTGGGGTTGCCTTCGAACGTAATGCCATAAAAATCAGCGGTTTCCCGTTCGTGCCATTCTGCACCATGATAGATGGGGGCGATAGAAGGGATGACGGGATTATCACGAAGGAGTAAAACGCGAAGAGAAATTCGGCCAGGTTCACGGAAGTGATCGAAGTGGTACAGAACCAATAAACCTTCGGCAACGTCGAGTCCGGTTACATCTTCCAAAAAGTAATCGTTCTTGCGAAGCGCTTTGACAACGGTAAGCAGATCGTCTTCTTCCAGGAAAACGCTTAGAACTTCACCGGATTTCCGGAACTCACATTCCCCAACACAGGCATTCTTGAGAAAATGAAAATCAGGCTGACTCATTTCCCTTCCTCCGTCGACGCGGCTTGCGGCGCAACTGATACACACGACGCCGGACACGTTGCCGCTTCGCTTCCGGGGCTTGCCGGTTGCGGCCACCAGCGTTTGCCGGTCATCTTTTCCTGCAGAGCAAAAAGACCTTCCAGAAGGGCTTCAGGACGCGGAGGACAGCCAGGTATATAGATATCTACCGGGATGAGCTTATCCACGCCTTCGACAATGCCATATTGGCCTTCAAACGCGAACGGGCCGCCGGAAATAGCACAGTTTCCCATGGCGATGACATAGCGCGGAGCCGGCATTTGCTCGTACAACGTCACCAGCGCAGGAGCCATCTTACGGGAAACCGTTCCAGCGACAATCATAAGGTCAGATTGACGAGGAGACGGTCTAAACACTTCCGCCCCAAAACGCGCGATATCGAAACGAGCCATACCAACGGACATCATTTCAATAGCACAGCAGGCCAGACCAAATGTCATGGGCCAAATGGACATGGCGCGACAGACATCAAGAAACTTACGCGGTAACGCAAGCGGTACGAGCGCCTCGTCCACCACCCCTTGTGCGGGTGTCAGCAAATCTTTCTCGGCCATGTGAACACGCCTTTTTTCAAGAAGTAGAGGATTGCCAGGAACAACACCCCGACGAAGATCAGGATTTCCACAAACGGAAAGAAGCCCGCGGAGCGGGGATACCAGGTGGCAACGGGAAACAGATAGAGCACGTCGACATCAAATGCCAAAAAAATCAGTGCATAAAAGTAGTAACTGATGCCGAAACGAATCCATGAGGGGCCGTGTGGGGGCATGCCGCATTCATACGGCAACCCCATAGCTCCACCCCGCGCCTTGGGTGCAAGCAGGATAGATCCTACCAACGGCCCGCCGGCAAAAGCCAATCCCATGAGGAGAAACATGAGAATGGCGACGTTCAGCCAACTGAAAACCATAGGATGTTGCTCCTTTTTCGTGTGCAGCGCACACCGGTTTCAACCAGCGTTCACGCAAAAAAACGCAAGACGTGCACCACCAGGGCACGACTCGACACGTGAACCTGAAACATGCGCAGTAAACTCGCTCTGCGCCATGCCTCTCTTTTTTGTATTGTGCCTTGATAGAAGCCAAAAAGGTTTCCGTCAATTCCCCCCCGCTGGTGTCAAACCGTGCGCAATGACCCAAGAATTCGCAATATACGCTGAAATCTGAAGCATTTCTTTTTTAAAAAAGTCGGGAAAAACATTTTATTGTTCTTTTTTTCCCAAACTAGCTTTGCGATTTTTATCAATTCCAGACATAAATAATAGACTTATTTCCAACGAAATAGCCGTATCACCCGATGCTAACAACACGTGAGAGTACTTTTTTTCACGAGCTTCTCAAAGTCTTGCTTTTATAAATACGAATTGATAATTGCCTGAGTATATTACACAATCGGCTCTTGCTGATTCCGGTGCGTGTGTTCCCTTTACGAGAATAACAGTGACACCGATGTTCATTTTTTGCATATTACCTATGTATACTGCACATCCAGTGAGGAACGCAGGCTAGTGAAGCCGGGAAAATCACAAGGGATGCAAGTACCTTATCCAAGATCCCGGCAATACAACTCGTGTGGAGGTCAAGAATGGGTGAACCCCAAAAAGTCTTCAGTGTCTGTGGCATGTGTACTGTCCGTTGTCCCATCCAGGTGGATGTGGAAGACGGCGATGTCACCTTTATTCAAGGCAACCCCCATTCTGGCCTGAAAGGCGCGTTATGTGCCCGTGGTGCGGCAGGGTATGCTTTAGAACACGATGTTGAGCGCCCGCAGTTTCCCATGATCCGTGTCGGAGAACGTGGTCAGGGAAAATGGCGTCGTGTTTCCTGGGATGAAGCGCTTGACCATGTTGCCGACAAGCTTAAGACCATTATAAAAGCGAACGGCCCTGAAACCGTTCTTTGGTCCGATCGTGGTGGTCCGTTCCCCGACCTTCATCAAGCATTCATGCGCGGCATTGGTTCTCCTAATTACTGTAATCACGACGCAGCGTGTGCCCGAAATGTCCAACACGCGGCCAAGTCGGTGATGGGCATCGGCCGCAAAGACGTGTCGTATGACTATAAAAACGCCAAGCATATCGTTTTACAAACACGCAACATTTTCGAAGCCATCAATGTCAGCGAAGTAAACCAGGTGCTTGATGGCATGGCCGCCGGAGCAAAGCTCACCGTTATCGATGTGCGCGGAACAGTCACGGCAGGCAAGGCTGATAACTTTTTCATGATCCGTCCAGGCACAGACCATGCGTTTAACCTGGCCGTCATTCATACGCTTATTTCGGAGAAACTCTACGACGCGGACTATGTCTCCCGCGTCGTCGACGGATTCGATGACCTTGTTTCTTATATCCAACCGTACACCCCCAAATGGGCCGAAACCGAAACCGGCGTCAAAGCCGACCAGATTATCACGTTTGCCAGACAGCTCGCGTCAGCGGCTCCTGCTGTTATCTGGCATCCAGGCTGGATGGTTGCTCGTTATGAAACGTCCTTCCATGTTTGCCGGACAGCTTATATCATTAATGCCCTCCTCGGCTCCATCGGAGCCAAAGGCGGCTTGGCTATTACCAATAAACCCGGTGACTACGGTCGGAAGGGGCTGAAAAAACTCGTTGATCTTTTTCCCAAGCCCGAAACGAAACGCGCTGACGGTGCCGGCTGGAAACATCCGCATATTGATGCCGGCCCAGGGCTGGTCAACCTTGCCTACGATGCCATTACAACGGGTGATCCTTACCCCATTAAAGCATACCTGTGTTTCCGACACGACCCCTTAATGGCCTTTCCCGACCCTGACGCTTTGAAAAAGAAATGGGAAAACCTGGACTTGCTCGTATCGGTCACGTTTTCCTGGTCGGATACGGCGTGGCATAGCGACGTGATTTTGCCGATGTCCCCCTATCTTTCGCGGGAAAGCATTATTGCTTGTAAAAATGGTCTCAAACCGCATTTATTTGTTCGGAAACGTGCTTTGAGCCCACGCTATGACACCAAGTCCGAATGGGAAATTCTGTGTGGGCTTGCCTCCCGTCTTGGTATGGAATCCCTTGCTTTTGAATCCATAGAAGCGATTTGGAACTACCAGCTCGAACCGACAGGTGTTTCTCTCGAAGATTTCGACGCGACGGGTATGGTTTCGCTTGCCGACAGTGCTAAATATCGGACGTTGGATGAGCTCTCTTTCCCCACCCCATCGGGCAAACTGGAGATGATCAGCGAAAAATGGGAAAAGGCAGGGTATGCTTCTCTGCCGCAATATGTGTCTCCAGCATCACCGCCAGCGGGACAATTCCGCATCACTTTTGGTCGTTGCGGCGTTCATACCCAAGGACATACGGTCAACAATCCGCTGCTCAATGAACAAATGCCGATCAACCCGATTTGGATCAATGAAGAACGTGCCAAAGAACTTGGCATTGTCGACGGCGATCCCGTCACCGTCTCTTCTAATGGATACACGGCGAAATCAACGGCGTTTGTCACCAAGTTCATTCACCCTGAAGCCGTCTTCATGGTGCACGGATTCGGACACAAACTGCCCGTTGAAACGCGTGCCTTTAATCAAGGTGTTGCCGACAACGAACTCATGCCCGGTGGCCTTGAGATAATCGACATGCACGGCGGTGGTGTTGCCATGCAAGAGCATTTCATCACCATCTCTAAAGGATAACTTCTTCGTTTTTTTTACGTTTTTATTCAGGAAGGGAGTTTGCTACGCTCCCTTCCTTTTTTATTAACTCGTCCACACGGTTTCCGTGCTCGTCATGACCGCCCATTTTCTGCCTTGACCGAGCGGACGCGCTCATGCACCGTATGGCCAGACGGTGCGAGAAAGCACCGGCCCTCTTCAGCTATAAACACCGTGGAGAGCCGTACACCCTCGTATGACCGACCACACCCGGCCGACAAACGCCATGAACAAGAGGCACAGATTGCCGTTTTACGAAACCCCTTCCATGAACGCCCGAACTCCATGGAAAGTGAGTTCTATTATTTCGTAACGGCGCTGCAGTTCACCAATCCCCCATTTCTGTTGTAAAGGAATGTATGAAACCGGGATAGTTACCTGACTTTTCAATTCTTCCCGGTTGCCGGAGACGAACTCATGACCGAAATCAAGACAGAACACTTTAAACAGGCGGCAAGCTCTGCGCTCAATGACGAACATTTGCACGGAGCATTACGCAATTTGCAAAATCGTATAGGCAAAGGAGCGTTGGCCAGCTACAAAACACTCCCTGAAGGCGAAGGTCTCCGCCAAGTTGGTCGTACAATTCGCCGTCGAACAATCGCTCAACTCGACCACGTCCTTGAAACCCTGGCAGCAAACGTAGAGAAACGTGGTGGACACGTTTTTTTCGCTCAAGACGCTGCCGAAGCCACTGCCTACTGCCGTCGCGTTGCCCAAAAACATCAGGTTAAACGTGTCGTCAAAGGCAAGTCCATGCTGTCCGAAGAAATCGGCCTCAACCCGGCTTTGGAAGAAGATGGCATTGAGGTCGTAGAAACCGACCTTGGAGAATATATCATTCAACTTGCCGGGGATTCGCCATCGCATATTATTGCACCAGCCATTCACATGACGAGACAGGATATCGGGAGGCTATTCGAAGAAAAGCTCGGGACGCCCTACACGGAAGATCCTCCAGAACTTACGTTGATTGCCCGGAAAACATTGCGTGAGAAATTTCTTCATGCCGATATGGGAATCTCCGGGGGCAATATTGCTTGTGCAGAAACCGGTCAGGTGGCGCTTGTTTCCAACGAAGGCAACATTCGCATGGCATCGACCTTGCCCAAGGTGCATATTGCACTCATCGGAATGGAAAAAGTCGCCGCGACATTATATGATCACCATGTTGTTCTGCGTCTGCTGACTCGCGGAGCGGCAGCGCAAAACATGTCGACGTATGTCAGCTATGTCGGTGGTCCGCGGGGAAATGACGAAGCCGACGGGCCGGAAGAATTTCATCTCGTTATCGTCGATAACGGCCGCATGCGCATTCTGGCCGATCCGGAATTCAGAGAAATTCTCCATTGCATCAAGTGTGGTGGCTGTCTCAATATTTGTCCGGTCTATGCCAAGGTAGGAGGGCACAGCTATGGATTTCCGTACTGTGGCCCTATCGGTACTGTCGCCGCCCCATTGCTTTCCGGCGTCAACCGAGCGAAGGATCTTATTTTTGGTGAAACATTATGCGGAGCATGTCGCGATATTTGTCCAGTCGGCAATGATCTTCCGCGAATGATTCTTGCGCTGCGATTCAAATTGGCGCAAGGCGACCAGGCTTGGGATGTTACCCCGACCTCTCAAGGAGAACGTCTCGGCTATGCTGCATGGGCAGGGCTCGTCCGCTCTCATACAGGGTTTACCTTGGCCGCAAAAGCCGCCGGAGCCGGACAACGGCTGCTTCCCCAGAAAGACGGAGCCATCAGCACGCTTCCTCCTCCGCTCAATGGCTGGACTTTTGGACGAGATATTCGACTGTTGGCGAAAGACCCCTTTTCCGTTCGGTTTCGCCGCATGCGGGCTACGAGTTGTTGCCGTCCCAATGCCGAGCCCAACACCAAGGAGGAGAACCGTGACTGATCCTTCACAACGGACGGCGTTTCTCACACGTGTTCGCAACGCACTTCGTCACACGTCGGACCATGACACATTCGATTCAGATGAAGCGGCAGCAATACAGGCATTCAATGCCAAAGCCGGACAGGCCAGGGACCGGACGAAGGAAGAGCGCTTGGCTCTGGCTGAAGGGCTTGATGCAACTGGCCAGGCTGCACGGTTTCAGGTCTATCTCGTCAAAACACCGGACGAAATCGGCCCGATACTCGCATCCATAGCGTCCGATTACGAACCGGAGTGGAGCCAGGACAATATCCTCATCGCGTGGGATCATCCTTTGGTGGATGCTGCTCTACCGTCCATCACCGCCGCACTTCCCGACGCTTTGTTGAGTACATTGTCTCGAGATCCCGAACAGTACCACTCACGCGCCCGGTCAAGTTTTATCGGTATCACAGGCGCCGATTTCATCGTTGCGGAATCAGCGACAATCCTCATGCTCTCCGGTCCAGGGCGCCCCCGATCTACGTCGCTCTTACCCTCAATTCATGCGGCAATCGTCAGTCTGGACAGAATCTGCGCCGATTATGGAGAATTGTACAGTCTCCTTCGTGAATATCATCACGAACACGGATTGCCAAACACGGTCACATTTGTTTCCGGACCAAGCAAAACCGCAGATATCGAGGCCGTCATGGTCCACGGCGCACATGGTCCCCGTGCAGCCTGTCTTTTCATCGTTCTTGGGGAATAATGCTATTCTGAAGCGGCTCCTCTGGGGCGAGCCGCTTCAGTAAACGCTTCAAGCTCGGCCTTCAGGTTCGCATAGAGAACTGGAAGGTTCTCCATCTCCCCGCTTTTTGCCGTTTCGCGCAAATTATCGGACAGATACTGAGAGGACACGGCTCCAACGGCCGCCAATGCCCCACTAAGATTATGCGTGATAAGCCGAATATTCTCTACGTCACCTTCCTCAACCACTTGCTGGAGTTTTTCTAAACGGTTGGGCATATCATCCAACAACGCAATAATGATACGTTCCAGCAATTTTTCGTTGCCCAGTAAGCGTGTGAGCGCACCTTCTTGGTCAAAAACCGGACGATTCTGCGCATTTTCCGAAAGACCATCCCGTTGCACATCATTTGCCGAATGGACTTCGAAACGATTCCTAATCACATTCTCCATAATAGGAATAAGCTGATCGAAATCAACGGGCTTTGTCATATAGTCATCCATACCGGCTCGACGACACTTCTCCCTGACTTCAACCAAAGCATGAGCAGTCAACGCAATGATGGGAACATCGGCAGCATGTTCACCGGCTTCTCCTCGTCTGATGCGCCGTGTCGCTGCAATCCCGTCCATGACCGGCATCTCCACATCCATAAATGCAAGGTCAAAGTGGGCATCACGCATGGCATCGACAGCTTGCCTGCCATTTTCTACCACAAAAACGGAGTGTCCTAACTCACTTAAGATCTCTCGTGTCACCTCTGCGTTGATCGGATTGTCTTCTGCAACCAAAATGCGACGCTTGGTCATAACGGGGCGCGGTTTTGCTATAGCCTGCTCATGTTGAATAGCTTTGGCTTTTTCCGGATCCCCGATTTCCAAGACGATTTTAAAGAAGACATCGGTCCCCTCACCCAATGCGCTCTCCATCCATATCCACCCATTCATCATGCGCACAAGTTCCGAACTGATCGTCAATCCCAAACCCGTGCCGCCATATTCTCGTGTCGTCGAGCTATCTGCCTGGCTGAACCGATTAAAAACATCATCGATTTTGTCCTTGGCTATTCCCATCCCCGTATCACTCACCGTGCAAAGCAAACTGACCGTACCGGGAGCTTCACGATGATGACGCATTTTGCTCACACTGACGACAATACCGCCTTCTGATGTAAACTTAATCGCGTTTCCAACAAGGTTGAGTATGATCTGACGCAATCGAATAGGATCACCTCTGACATATTGCGGCACATCCTGATCGATTTCATAGATGATGGGGAGACCTTTCTCTCGCGCATTCACGGCCATAATGCGAATCGTGGATGAAACAATATCTCGGAGATCGAAGTCAATGGAGTCAAGCTCCATGCGACCGGCCTCAATTTTAGACAAATCCAAAATATCGGTAATAATTTGTTGCAGCATCCGGGCCGACTCTTTGACGGTCCGGAGCCTGTCACGTTGCTTGAAATCTTTCGTATGTTTCAGCGTAAGATCCGTAAGACCAATAATGGCATTCATTGGCGTACGAATCTCGTGGCTCATGGATGCAAGAAATGCACTTTTCGCTTGGTTGGCGGCCTCGGCCTGTTCTTTGGCAGCAACCAATTCCTGCTCCATGCGAAGACGCTTGGATACATCTTCGACAATGGACATCACATATTCTGCTTCACCTGTTTCGCCAAACACAGCAGCTTTGACGACTTTGATCAGCACTCTACCCGTTGGCATATCAAAGCTTTCCGATGAAACCTCAATAGGCTCACCACGCTCGATGGCTTCCAAGTCAGATCGTCGAATGCTTTGGGCTTGTTCATCTGTTACAAAAGAAGAAAACTCGTGGCCGAGAGCGTCATCGCGAAAAATCCCGGTAATTTCTTCCATCTTGGCATTCCATAACATCACGCGAAAATTATCATTCACGTCTTTTGCCAGAACACCAACGGGGAGATTTTCAACAATTTGTGCAAGAAAAGCCTTTTGTCGCGAAATGATACGCTCGGCATCTTCGCGCTCCGCCACTTCACGCGTAAGGCGAGTATTCGCACTCGTCAGCTCCCGTGTGCGCTCCACAACGAGGTCTTCCAAGTGTGACTTTATCTCAAGCAAAGCACGTTCTGACGCAGCATGACGCGTCAAGTCTGCCGTATGCACGGCCACACTCGTCACGGTATTATCGTCATCAAGAACAGGACAAAAATTAACGTCAAAAATAACCTCATCGAATCGCGCTTCGAATCGAACCGGTTGTTTTTCACATAAGGCCTGTTCCCAAAACATGATGTTCGTGGCTTTGACGTTATCTGGGATGAATTCAGCAATGTTTTTCCCAAGAGCGTCATCTCGTCCAATTTGCAAAACTTTTGCAGCTGCGGCATTCATTGCCATGATTTCACATTGAGGAGAGAGAAGCAGCATCGGAGAAAGCGAGGCGTCAAACAAAGCGGAAAGTGTTTTTTCACGAAATGCAAGGGTGCGTTCAAGTTCATGCTTCTCATCGACAACAGCCCTGTAGGCGAGGGCTCGTGTCACGGAACGCAACAACTCGGTACGAACAACCGGCTTTTGCAAGAAATCGAATGCTCCGAGTCGTAACGCATTTGTTGCAACATCAATATCGGGCTGCCCCGTAATAACAATAACCGGCGTCTCCGGGGCAACACTTTTTACATACGCCAGGAGATCAAGCCCTGATGATTCATCAAGAATGATGTCCGTTAAAACCAAGTCAAAGGCAATTTCCGCAATAAATCGCTCTCCCTCTTCAAACGTTGCGGCCGAACTCACATGGTATCCGGCCTCCCGAAGCATACGTTCAAACGAGAGTCTGACGGGCCAGGAATCGTCAATGACAAGAAGACGCTTTTTGTCGTCGTTGGACCGGCTCATTGTCTTTCAAGAACTCCGATGACAGTTTTAGCCCAATAAGCGGACAAAAAATAGTTCTTCGCAGCTTCTGCCGGAGGGATAGCATATTTATTGACAATATTGGAAACGATCTGCCAATCCCCGGTCTCCACGGCTTCAAGTAGATCGAGCCAATCATGTGCACTATTCTTACGCCCTTTGAGTGCATCTTTTATAATAGGATTCAAGGCCATATCGTCAATGAGTTCATCCATGGGCCTTCCCGCCAACGCATCAAGTTTAGAAAAGAGTCCAAACAGCAGCAACGTATCAGGAGCATAGCCTCCCCTCTGCGCTGTTGTCCCGATTAACTCTAAAAACCGTGAACGCTGAAGCGCAAGATAGACCAGTTCACGTCCCCTCGTCGTGTTATCGAAATCCGACATGATTACAGCGAGAGCCCACCGCCGAAACGGCACAATGCCAAGTAAATTGATTGCGTGTGGAATAGACGTGATACGACTTTTAAATCCCATGGAGGCCGCATTGATAAATTTAAGTAGCTTATAGACAAGCGCTGGATCCATGGCCACGACATCGGCAAGCTGATCTACTGTGGAGTCTGGTGCATTGAGTGCTTTGAACAAACGCACACGAGACAATGATGCCGTTGTCATGGAACGGCCCGGCACCATATGAAGTTTCCCGAAAAAAGGACCATGAAAATACTCGAACCGAAGCGCCTTTGCCCCTTCAAAGCTCTCCCAATCCTGAATATCTGAAGCCATAACATCGGCGCCAACCTTCTTCACCTGCCTGGACAAGCCAAGCACGTCCGCCGCCGACAAACGACCAATAGATAACGATACGATATCGGCCAGATGAAGCAATGCAACATGTTCAGACCGTCCGTCGTAGTTATCAAGGATCAAGCAAAATCCTTGTTGTTTCAATTCTTGATAGCCGGCGATGCACAGTTCCAAATTGTCTCCGGAACAATCCATAATAAGCGCAAGCCGGTCTTTGTGGATATGAAAAAGTTCATCCGGAGATGAAACAGATGGAGGAGACGCGATAAAAATTCGTGCGTTTTCACCAATTCCTTGCAATGCGTTTGCCATCCCCTCCGTAGCCAAAGCCACGCCAGCATCTTCACCCGCGGCATGATGCAGCATAACCTTATACGCCTGTAGGATTTTTTTACGATCAAATACAGGCTGCCTGGAGATAAATACCGGGATACTCCGATTTTCAAACTCAGGAACGGTGTGAGGCATGCAAGCTCCTTTACACACACGACAATCAACGGTTTGTATATTTTTTTTTACCGTATTATTGACAAAAACACCACAGTCTCACATTACCTTCTCATAGTGGGCCACTCACAGCGCATTCCTGTCTCGAATTGTCATAATTCCGAAACAACACCGCTCGCTTCGGGCTTGATTTTCGATTTTGCTAATCACAATGTACAAAATGGTCTTTCCGCCTCAGAGATCAACATACCGAAATCGTAGACTTTACGAATTCTATTACTCCAAGATAATTTTTTGTTGCCATTGAGCTACAATTATGTAACACATGCTCCCGGTGGGGCAAACAAAAATGTAATGCCCACCGAGGGTGCGACAAGCTTTTCTTTAAATTTCAAAATGTTAGCATTTGGCCTGGGTCTTGCTTAGACAATTCCGTCTTCCGTTTCCCCGACGGAACAAATTGGTCCCTGCAGTCCCTGCCAGGAAAAGCAACACTACGTTAAGGAGGAAGGATTTATGGATGGAAGGACGGTAAACGGCACCTTGGCCAAAGGTCTCGCTCTTGGAGGCGCGGCGCTCCTTTTGGCTTCGATTATGCCCGAAAACGCAATGGCCCAGGATGCAGCAGCTCCCGAGTATTTAACTCAGTTCAACGGCAACGTTGTATGGACGCTTATTGCAGCCATTTTGGTCATGTTCATGCAGGCTGGTTTCGCGATGGTCGAAACAGGGCTTACCCGAGCCAAAAACGCCTGTAACATTTTGATGAAAAACATGTTCGACTTTTCGGCCGGCAGCGTGATTTTCTTCTTGTGCGGCTTCGCATTCATGTTCGGTGATGACATCAGCAGCTTCATCGGCTGGTCCAACTTCGGCCTCTCGGCCGGCGGAACCGGCAGCGACGATGCCATCTGGACCTACACATTCTGGTTCTTCCAGACCGTGTTCGCCGCTACCGCCGTCACCATCGTGTCCGGTGCCATTGCCGAACGTACAAAATTTGTTGCGTACTTGGTTGTCAGCGTGGTCGTCACCGGTTTCATTTACCCCATTTCGGGCCACTGGATTTGGGGCGGTGGTTGGCTTTCGTCCCTGTCCACTCCGATGATTGACTTTGCCGGCTCTACGGTCGTTCACTCCGTCGGTGGCTGGATTGCTCTTGCCGGTGCTATGGTTGTCGGTCCTCGTATTGGCAAATACACCAGTGACGGTGTTGCCCGCGCTATTCCCGGCCATAACATTCCTTTGGTCGCCTTGGGTGTCTTCATTCTCTGGTTCGGTTGGTTCGGGTTCAACCCCGGTTCGACCACGGAAGCTTCCGGCTCCATCGGCGTCATCGCGACGACCACCAACTTGGCTGCCTGCATGGGTGGCTTGGCTGCCATGATGGTCACATGGATGCGCTACGGCAAGCCTGACCCGTCCATGAGCCTCAACGGAGTTCTCGCCGGCTTGGTTGGCATTACTGCCGGTTGTGCCAACGTCAGCCCCACTGGCGCGCTGATTATCGGCTTCATCTGCGGTATCCTTGTTGTCCTGTCCGTTGAATTCATCGATAAAGTCCTCAAAATTGACGACCCGGTCGGTGCCATCTCTGTCCACGGTGTTTGTGGCGCTTGCGGCACACTCCTTGTCGGCCTCCTTGCCAGCCCGGATTTCGGTGGCGAAGCTGGCCTGTTTTACGGCGGCGGCGTCAGCCTGCTCATCACCCAGATCATTGGTGTCGCAAGTGTCTTCATCTGGGCTTTGGGCACAGGCTACATCCTCTTCACCGTCCTCAAGGTCACTGTCGGCGTGCGTGTCTCCGAGGAAGAAGAAATTCGTGGACTGGACATCGGTGAACACGGCATGGAAGCATACAACGGCTTCCAGATCTTCACCACCGAGTAAAAGGAGAACACGCCATGAAACTCATTATAGCATACATTCGACCCGAACAGCTCAACGCGGTCAAGAAGTCCCTGTTCTCGAAAAAAATCTATGGCATGTCCGTCACGAACTGCCTTGGTGCTGGCCGACAGAAAGGCTTCACCGAAACCTACCGTGGCGTTGTCATGGAAGTGAACCTGCTTAAGAAAATTCGCTTGGAAGTCGGCCTGCCCGATGAAAAAGTTCAAGAAGGTCTGGACGCCATCACGGCTGGCGCCCGTACCGGCAGCGAAGGCGACGGCATGATCTTTGTTCTCAACGTTGAAAAAACCCGCCGCATTCGTACCGGCGAAGAAGACGGTACTGCCGTCAACTAAACGTCACATACGATTACAAAAAACGGGGCAAGCCAAGTGCTTGTCCCGTTTTTTTTGGATTTTTGAAAATATCGTATGCGTTTTTGTCGTTACGAAAACAAATTCGTCTTCAAAAGCCTATGCCTCCACAACAAACTTTGCTAAACTTTTCTCTGTTTTTCATACCACCAAGCAAACGAGGTCGGCATGAGTACAAAGTGGACACAGCACGACGATTCTACTCATTTTCTTCAAATTGGCGGAGCTTTTTTTGTCACTGTCACTTATGAACGATTAGGACAGCCCGGCTGGAAGGTGCAAGTCGGTCGCCGCGTCCTCAAGGATAAATTCGCCAATGTCGAAGACGCGAAAAAAATCGCTATAGCCTTTGCCGATCGAGTAATTACCAAATGCCATGAAGATCTCGAAGCAGCCAAAACCGAATCAGGAATCCCAAGCAACGAGTCCTAATTTCTGGAATATCGACTCTTTGCCCCTCCTTCTTTCCATCCGGGCAAACCGGAACCACCGTGTATTACAGTAAAAATTCTATGCGCTCACTCACCAAAGATCCCCATTTCATTATTATTTGTTGTGTTACGCTCATGATCGTCATTGGAGTGGCCAGCATTATTCCTGTCTTCCCGGTCATCATGCAGGAACTCCATGTCAGCTCCGATCGGATAGGCCTCATCACCACCTATTTTACATTGCCAGGCATATTCCTTTCGCCTGTAGCCGGATATCTTGCGGACCATTTTGGACGACGAGAAGTATTAAGTCCAAGTCTGTTTATTTTTGGTTTTTTCGGCAGCTTGTGTTCCCTCGCCCCCGATTTCGACACACTCTTACTCTTTCGATTCCTGCAGGGGCTTGGAGTAGCTCCTTTGGTCGTTATTGCCGGAACGGTTCTCGGCGATCTCTATCATGGCCCGAGACTGTCCAAAGCCCTCGGCACATACGTTGGAATCCAAATTGCTGCTGTCGCCGTTTTCCCAGCTTTGGGAGGAGTGCTCGGCGCATTAAATTGGCGCTATCCCTTTGCATTACCCGCAGTATCCATGATTTTGGCCTTTGTCGTCTGGTTTGGATTGCACATTGCTACGCCAGTACGACCAGCATCACTCGGCCATTATCTGCACAATATTGCTCTCGGCTTTACCTGCAAAACCAGTCTTGTCGTCTATATTGCTGCGTTTATGTGCTTTATGTTCATCTTTGGAAGTATGCTCACCATTTTGCCGATACTTATAGGCAACGTCTATCACAAGGGACCGGCACAAATCGGTATGCTGTTTTCCTATGCTGCCATTTATACCGTCATTCTCTCGTTCACAATGGACAAGCTCGAACGATTTGCCAGCGCACCGCGGCTCATTGTTTTGGGCTTTTGTCTTTATGTCGCATGCTGCCTGAGTGTTCCCTATACCACAACGTTCTCAGGATTTTTTTTCTGTATGACATTATATGGTATCGGCAACGGCTTGGTATTGCCAGCAATCCTAACGACTATTATGAAACTCGCCGGCCCGGAAAAGCGCGCAGCATTCAATGCAGCGTACGGAACCATCATGCGACTCGGTCAGGCTATCGGCCCCTATCTCGCTGGCGGACTCCTCTTTTTCACGGATTATAATACCGTTTTTTATATTTCTGCCGCAGCCGCAGGCCTCACTCTTGTCGGAACGGCCGCTGTACTCTGGAAAATTTCAGACTCTCAGCACGGTGAGAACGTGCAGGACAAAGCGGTGCAGCCGTAATCACCGTTCGTAACACATAATACAATACCACACGAAGACGGTATGAACGCAGGAGGATATCCGATGTCGCCAAGGGATGAGCGCCCCATTCTTGTCACTGGAGCAACTGGATATGTCGGAGGACGTATTGTTCCTCGCTTGCTTCAGGCCGGATGGACTGTACGGGCGATCGGCCGCTCTTTGGACAAATTACTTGACCGACCATGGGCTCACCTGCCCGGTGTGGAATGTTTTGCCGCGGATGTCATGGACGCAGATGCCCTTCAACACGCGGCTGCGGGGTGCTGTTTGGCGTATTATCTCGTCCACTCCATGAATCCTCAAAACCAAGATTTTGCCCGCGCCGATCTCCAGGCCGCGCAGAATATGGCTCACGCTGCCGCCGAAGCCGGACTGGAACGTATTATTTATCTCGGTGGACTTGGTGATGAAGACGACGACCTCAGCACACATCTTCGTTCACGCTTGGATACGGCTCGCGCATTGCAATCCGGACCTGTTCCGGTAACATTCTTTCGAGCCGCCATGCTTCTCGGGTCGGGATCGGCTTCGTTTGAAATTTTGCGGTATCTCACTGAACATTTGCCGATCATGATCACACCCAAATGGGTCAGAACCAAAAGCCAGCCGATAGCAGTTTCCAATGTGCTCAACTACTTAGTCGACTGTCTGGATCATCCCGAAACCATCGGACAGACGTTCGATATCGGTGGTCCCGATATTGTTTCGTATGAAGAACTGTTTCACATCTATGCCGAAGAAGCTGGCCTTGGAAAACGGTTTATCATCCCCGTCCCAGTGCTTTCGCCCAAACTTTCGTCGTATTGGGTCCAATTCGTCACTCCCATTCCGGCATCTTTAGCTGTCCCACTCATTTCCGGATTGCGCAATGAAGCGGTCTGTCGCGAAAACCGTATACGGGAAATTATTCCTCAAACGCTGCTGCCGTGTCGTGAGACCATCCGACTCGCTCTTGAACGCACCCGTCAACACAACATCGAAAGCTGTTGGTCCGACGCCGGTTTTACAACGCCCCCCGAATGGATGACGTGCGGCGATGCCGCCTATGCTGGCGGGACGATGCTCGAATGCGGTTTTCGTGCGGAAATCGACGCTGATCCCGATGCCGTTTGGCCGATTCTGACTTCCATTGGTGGGCAAACCGGCTGGTATGCTGGAGATTTGCTGTGGAAAATGCGTGGTTGGATGGATAAACTCGCCGGTGGCGTCGGTCTCAACCGGGGACGACGCGATCCACACGAGATTAGGCAAGGGGATGCACTCGACTTTTGGCGTGTGCTCGCACTTGAAAAACCACATCTGCTTAAACTTCAGGCTGAAATGCGTATGCCAGGCGAAGCAATGCTCGAATTCCGATTGGATCCTCTGGGAGAACACCGCTGTCAGTGTGAACTACATTCCTACTTCTTACCGCGAGGCATTGCCGGCTTAGCCTATTGGTATGGGACCTATCCGTTTCATGTGATGATATTTTCAAATATGCTCAAAAATATTGCCCGTGCCAGCGGCTCTCCTTTGAAACACTCACCACAACGTTTCACACCAACGTTTCCCAGGAAGCAGTGTCGTATACAGAAGAAATCATGAGTGTGAATCGAGCTGAGCAACATGATACTCCTGGCGATTTCCAAAGCCTGATGTATTGTCTGTCACATAGATGGTCTCAGCCCAAAGTACGTACGGAGCAACACGCCCCATTTTGTCGGCAATAGCTTTCCCCATGCTTTTGGGAGATTGAAAAAAATCGCGAACCAACGGAAACTTTGCGAGATAGACGGCCATAGCCGCCGCTTTCGCAGAGCGTTCAATAACAGGAACAACCTTCCCAACGATTTGAAGACCACGAATATCTCGCCAATGTTCGGATGCCACATGAATCGTTGCCGCAGTTCGGGAATCCGCTGCGAAGTCCTGACAATGCCGACTCTGCGGCGAAGAATAAAAATACAACCCGTCCTCACTCCGAGCAAAATATACATCGGCCGCCCACGGCCCATGCCGAGAACAAGACGCCAACGTCATGACCGACGCGGCATCGGCAATT
The DNA here is from genome assembly GCF_000429305.1 of Desulfovibrio inopinatus DSM 10711. NCBI lineage: Bacteria > Pseudomonadati > Thermodesulfobacteriota > Desulfovibrionia > Desulfovibrionales > Desulfovibrionaceae > Desulfovibrio > Desulfovibrio inopinatus. The sequence goes on along the minus strand of NZ_AUBP01000002.1, from coordinate 450,843 downwards.
GTCCACATCGCAACACTCCTATAGGGGACAGGTTAATTATGTTGACATCAACTCCGTAATCAATCACACTTGTCGTACATACCAACATGTTTGAATGTGAGTTGCTCATGCCAAGAACCTCCCGCTTACTTCTCGAAGATCGTCCCGCCGTTTATCATGTTATGTCACGCACCGCTTTGGATGGCCTCCCATTTGGTGATATTGAAAAAGATACACTCCTCGCTATCATCAAACGCTTCTCCGCCATATATTTCTGCGATATCCTTGGCTTCGCACTCATGGGAAACCATTTCCATCTGCTCGTTCGGATGGCTCCGGCTTCTTCACTTACTGATGACGATGTCAAAAGACACTTCACTCAATGTTATGGCGACTCGATACCTCCTAGCGCAATGCAACTTGCCGATCTTCGCCGCAAATGGACCAGTCTGTCCGAATTTATTCGTGAAATAAAACAAACATTCTCCCGCTATTACAATAAACGCCACTCGCGGCGTGGCACACTCTGGGGAGAACGCTTCAAAAGTGTACTTGTGGAGGAAGGATCCACATTGCTGCATTGTCTGGCATACATTGATCTCAATCCCGTTCGCGCCGGCATTGTATGTCGTCCCGAAGACTATCGCTGGTGTTCCATCGGTTACCACCTCCAAACCAACAATCGCGACGATTTTCTGAATCTCGAATTCGGCATGGATACATGGGACATCGACACGCCATCCGAACGCCAACGCCTCTATCGGCAATTCCTCTATGAAACCGGTACAATAGAGACATCCAAAGGGGCGTCGCTTCGTACAGACATTGTCGAACGAGCCCGTCAATCCGACTATACATACACACGAGTGGATCGATTTCTCTTGCGTACTCGGTGGTTCAGTGATGCCGGTATCATCGGGTCCAAGGCCTTCATCCAGTCGGTTGCACTCCATCTCGATCTTCCAGGATCAAAGACACGTACTCCCAAATCCATCGCCGGGCTCGAACTTTACGCTTTGAAACGGTTAGCGGAAAATCTGTAGACACCATATCGAACGAACTGACCATCCCCTTCTATACTATTGCGTATTGTGGTGCTGTGAAAATCACTATCAGCACTTTATTGTGTCGTAGTTCTCCACACCTCCACTTCTTCTGAATATCTTCTCCTTATCCAAAGCTCGCAAAGATGAACGTACGATTGGTCGCATACGCTTCTTCTGCAGATGTTGTCTGAAAAACGTGTGAGATACATAATATGCCTGTCCCCAATTTCTTGGAATCAGCAGCAATCAACATCGACCATACTTCTTTTCTCTAGCGTTTCTGTCGGCGCCAGCGTTCAATGCTGTTACGAACGAAATCGGTAGAAAGAGAATCTTCCTTCCAGGCAAGGGAAAAGGCCGCCGTGTCACTGTGGGGACGGTGTGCTTCATCGAGGTCGTTCATGCGAATACGCATAGGAACGGTAACGCCTTCGCCTACTGCAATAGCCTCCTGCGTCCGTAAAGCGGGGAGGGATGCCAACAGGCCTGCCGCATTTTCCGGCATGGCGCGTTCCACAAATCGTTGGTCATGTTCGTTCGACATACGTAGCGCGAACAGCGTATTGCATTGTGACAAAATCGATTCCGACAGTTCCGAAGGACGCTGTGTGACCAATCCGAGCGACACGCCGTATTTTCGACCTTCTTTAGCAATACGCGCAATCGCTTTCCGGGTTGGACCGAATCCCTTTGACTCATCCGTCGGGATGTAGCGGTGTGCTTCCTCACAAACGAGCAGAACCGGTGCGCTTCCTCCGCGTGGACTCCATAAATTGAAATCGAAAATCGTTCGGCACAGCAACGACACGACAACGTCCACAATTTCCGACGGGACACCCGAAATATTGAATATCGTAATCGGTTTATCAGACGACGGAATGCGTAATATTTGGGACAGCACATCAGGCATGACATCTTGCACAACCAAGCTGGAAAACATAAACGCGAAACGTCGGTCCTTCTTCAAACTATCGAGACGCGCCATAATACGCATGTACGGCAACGAGCTTTCGGGTTTATCGAGCTTTCCCATGCCTTCCTTGAGAATTTCCACGAGCCGATTCAATCTATATGGCGTCGGCGTGTCGACCGTCAGCGGAAACGGATTTTCCATCTTGGAGACATAATCAAACTTCGCCGTGTAAATCGCATCTTTTAAGATTGCCGCTTCCATTTCACGGGCCGCTTCATCACCGGAACACAACACCTCGACGGTTTCTTCAAAATTGAGAAACCAATACGGCAATTCGAGGTTATCCGTCGTAATAATGTTGGCCTTCTCCCCAAAGCATCGCGAATATTCATCATGTGGGTCGAGCAAGACAATATGGCCGTTTGGCAGCGCATTCAGCACCGAACGTAAAATGACGGCAACGGTACACGACTTCCCTGAACCCGACGTTCCGAGAACCGCAAAATGCTTGCCGAGCAGCGCATCGGTCACCACATAAGCAGGCAGTGATGTGTCTTGATAGAGCCACCCGACCTGCACATTGGACGTCTTTGGTTTGGAATATATTTGAGCAAGATCTTGTGAAACCGTCGGAAACACTTCTTCATCAAGGTTCGGCGCATAGGAAACACCACGCTGAAACTTGAATGTTCCCGCAGCCTCATCGAACTCCAATGCCTCACCCAGAAGGTTGATCTCTATAATACGCTTTATTCCATGATCGGTCTCTGCTCTCTTCGCAGAACCGATCATGCCGAAAGTCAAAGACTGTGGAGTTTTAATCTTCACAAGCGATCCGATACGTCCCAGATCCTTCATTTCACCGTCAAGCTCCGCAAATACTTTTGCACCGGCGACGGACGTCACAACAGCAATTCGTTGGGCCATACAGGCTCTCCCATGTTGACGTGCAATACTACTCCTTTCTTGTACCTGAGCTCGCCCGTTGTTGCAATTCTCACGCGTCGCGGTGCAATCATAATCGCCATATTATTGTATGGTTTGAGCCTGCGCAAATTCTTGAGCAACAAATTGCAGATTCTTTTCCCAATCCGCCGCCAGAGGATCAATCACAATGACTCGAGCCGGAATCTGACTTGCAATAAGCTCTGCACTCTTTCTGGAAAATTGTGGTTGCACAAAAACAACATGAACGTTTTTTTCTCTGGCACGCTTGATAAGTAGGGCCAATGCTTTTGGGCTGGGCTCTTTACCTTCATTTTCTATCGGGATCTGCTGGAGTCCAAATTCGCGAGCAAAATATCCCCACGAAGGATGAAACACCATAAACAGCCCGTTTTTCGGCAAAATAGTATGCAGTTTTTTTTGTAATGCCGTAATTTCTTTGTCAAAAGCGGCGAGATTGGCGGCATACTCATCTTTATGCGCCGGATCGGCAGTTTGAAGCGCTTGAGCAATGGTCGCAGCCTGCGTTCGCATGAGTTCGGGAGATAACCAAATGTGAGGATCAAGCACCATTCCATCAGCTGATTCGGCATGATGATGTACTTCATGTTCGCCGTCGTCCTGATGGCCTTCTCCCATCTCATCATGATGGTCGTGGCGCGTCATGGGCATCTTCTTGATACCCGCATCGGCATGAACCACGATAAGGTTGGGATTGGAGGCTTCAAGCCGAGGAAGCCAAGCCGATTCAAACGGCACCCCCTGCGCCACGAAAATACGCGATGCAGAAAGCGCTGCCATTTGCGCCGGTTTGGGCTCATATGTTGCCGGTGAAGCTCCTGGAGGAAGCAGGACATGTACTGTCACCAAGGCTTTTCCAATTTTTTTCACAACATATTCTTGGGGTAAAATGCTCACCATTACATCCAACGGCGCCCCACTTGCTACATTTGCAATCAACATAAAGGTCATGCATATAATCAGTATGAGTCCTCGTCTCATTGCTCACCTCGTCTGAAATTTTTTAATGCAACTCAGTTGCATCATCTGTACGTCCTGTCAATCGAATCCCCATAAAATAAAAAAATCTCTTTCCATTTTTTCGTGTTTCACTAAGGTGAATTCAAAAAATCACGTCCGACATGGCTACTGTAAGCAAGGAGAGACGCATGCCTTTTCCCGAAATTCCCTATTCCATCCTGGTCTTGGCGCCGTTCAACCCGGTTTTGACGACCCCCTCTCGCCGTATTGCCATTGATGACATCGACATTGATACAGCTTTGGCAGAACTCGGTCCGACGTTACGTATCGATGTGCCGCAAAACATGTGCCCCGACGGATACCTGAGTGTCCCCGTGACATCCATAAAATCGCTTGCGCCGACTGGTGTCATCGCCAACACCGACTATCTTGCTCAAGTAAAATCCTGCCTGGATGAAACGAAAGCTGGCATAGGGCAACCAAATGAAGCCGCGGTATTGACCAGTTTAGCATCAAAATATGCGGGCCTGCCCCTGGATTTTCCAGCAGCAGGTCAAGCCGACGCCTCGTCCCAACCATCACCCGCTGGTAGCGGATCAGCCATTGACGATATTTTATCCATGGTTGCTGCGCCAACCCACCCGACAGCCCCCCAAGGCGGTCTTGCGGCCGTGGCACGCCAAGCCGAACAATTGCTCGCGCGTCTTCTTGAACTTGTTTTTGCCGATCCGAATTGGCGTGCGTCTGAAGCTGCCTGGAGAGGCCTCAAGAACCTGTTGACTCGGGATCGTATGATAGCAGGACACGTACGCGTCTCCATCATGTCGACGACACAAGAAACCCTTCTTGATGCCGTTGCCGGATTGACAACGCAGCTTATCGAATCGCCTCCCAACCTTGTTTTGGTTGATTTCGCGTTTGATAACGCTCCGGCGCGAACCGAAATATTGGCCGGTCTGGCTTCTTTTGCCGAAACCCTACTCTGCCCGGTGGTCATTTCTCTGGGAGCCAAATTTTTTCAACTCAATACGTTCGCCGAGCTTGATAAAGTTCAATATATCAAACACTCTCTCGACGATGCTGCGTATGCCAAATGGCGCACGCTGGCCAAACAATCCGGCGCAGGTTGGATTTTGGCTGCGGTCAACTCGTTCGTGTTGCGCTTACCGTTCAGTCCTGAGAACCCAGCCCGCCCCGTCGCGTTCCTGGAAACCGATCCGTTATGGATCAATCCAACCTGGGCCGTGGGCGCGCTGATTGCTGAAAGTCAAGCGCAATACGGCTGGCCAAGCCGCTTCACGGATTACAATACGATTCAACTCGGCGATCTTCCCGTGCTCTCTTCCGAACATGGCGCACTCGTAACGCAAGCCGCGTTGTCCGACGACCGAGCGCATGAATTCCGCGATGCGGGCATGTGTGCGTTGATTGGACCAATTATGAAAGATTTTGCCATCATCCCTCTGGAAGTTGCTGTTGATGGAGAATCTATCGCGTTCAAATGCTTTCTCTCGCGGCTGTTCAGTTTCCTTTTTGCCGCCAAAGACGCACTGCCCGAACTCGATTACTTGACTGTCGCGCAGGGACTAACCAAAGCATTGAGTCTTTTCTTCGAACAGACCGGACATCAAACGCCAACCGACCTTGTCATTCACGCGGACCAACCTGCGGGAGGGGCTATTCCACTTTCTATCACATTCACGCCCCCGGCAACGATTCTCCGCCGCCCACAGCCAGTGAGTTTCTCATTCAGTTGGTAAACAGAAGGCAAAACATGACAACGAATTGAGAAGAGGGGCCGTGTCTATAAACATAATATATGCAAGCCGTTGCGGCTGGGGAGCGGTCCCCTCCTCAGCCATAATCCAAGAAGAGTATTACAAGGGAAAAACACGAGGCAATTTATGAGATTCTTCGTATTCAACCATCATATACCGATCACGTGCTCTCTTCATATACATTTCATATTACGAAGTTTTTCTCTTATCATTTCTGGCAACGCAGGTTTCACGAGATATTCAGTCGCTTGTCCTTCAAAGAAAGATTTACAGACGTTTTTTGTATCTCCATGACATGTCACCATGAGAACTTTACATTCTGCTCCTGGCTTTACACCATAATTTTTCTCGGCAGAACGAATACCCCGTAATGCATCATGACCATTCAGCTCTGGCATACCGATATCCATACAAACGAGATCATAGGGATATCCTGATTCAAGAGCATGTATAAATCGAGCAATCGCTGTCTTTCCATCTGCGGCTTGTTCGCATGTCGCGTATGCACTGATAACCTTATCCAAGAGCACTCGATGAGCCTGGTCATCATCGACAATCAGCACCTTCATGGTCGATTTTCTCCTCAAAACAATAGAATAGACTTAACACGATATCCTCCAATTTCATGTGATATTTCCTCACAAAGGGCAAGAATTTTACTCTTACTCAAAGTATTCCACCCGCCATTCATTCAAGCCAGCGAATGCAATTCCTTAGTGTCCCAAAGCCTGGAGCCGTGTTGAGTCCAAAGCCAAGCCGACCGAAGCGAGAAGACAGTCGGATGCACCAGACCGATTCGGACTATCGGCCAACCCTCGAATGAACCGCCCCATCACTTCACTGTGTTTTGAATAGGATTCGATAAAAACAGCCGCAAGCTGATGCACAACGACCATGTTGCGCCCGGAGCTCGGAGGTTGTGTCGGATCAAAAAATGGAATGGCTACAACGCGAGGACTCCGCAGAGGATCATCAAAAATACTCCCTTTAATGGAATCACTCGCTGAATCCCAATAGGCTCCCGGATCTTGAGCAATGAGCGCCTCAACGCCCTGCTTCGTCGGGCCAACCATATTGCCCGGTTCTACCTGAATCGTATCGCCTTCAAAAACTTGTGTTTGATTAGATCCTTGGCAACCTTGGATATTGGTCCGATACATGCTGGCACCAGGGACGGGAGTCCCGCGGTTCAAAGCCGGGTAATCGATAGGATAATACTGGCCGTGATTAACCGCATCCCCAAGGCTGGAAAGTTTGAGGACAATTGCCGCACCGATGTCGTTTTCAGAATACCCCTGCACGGACACGGATGCGACTTCACAAGCACTATCCGGATCGAGCAACCCATTGTTCTTATATTTCTTGTTGCTGTCACAGCTATCGTCAAACGTAAATTTTGCCGGCGGTGAAAACGGTTTGAGGCAACTCGACGCATCTGAACAAAACGATTCGGCACGTGCTACAGCCTCAATATCGGTTTCATTTTTTCCAAGAACACGCGCTAAAACCATATCAAGCGCATTTCCACGATCGGCTTCAAGCCCGACTGCAACTTCAATTTGATTGGGATCAATCACGGTCTGTGTACCATTTCTATAAAATATCACGTCAGCATCAACGACAGCTGATGTGGGATTGTCTGCAGAGACGAGATTGCGTCGGGCATAATCCAATGCCGCAGTTCTTGCCTCGTTGACATCTCCACCGCTCGCCATGAGAACCGACGCTCCGGCCATCGCGGCAGAGTCCGCTGCGGTTTGGAGCTGACTTTTCTTATAATGAATGAGCCCATAGTCCACTGCAAAGGCAGAAAATCCCGCCAAAGCGACAAGTGCCAATGCCGCCATAACGACGACCATGCCACCCTGATTCTCTTTTTGAAGTGCTGTGTATTGTATCATAGTGTCCTCCAAGATGCTTCGTGAGTGGTCCACAAAATACACCATGGAGAATACACAGCAATGACCATGCCACACCCGATTCAACCGGGAAAATCACCCAATAGCAATGATTTCTGAATAGCGCACACCATGTATTATGGATACAGCCACAATGAATGCCCATAAGAATTGGAAAAAAAGCGGATCGATTGCGATATTTCATCAATCGATCCGCTTTCAAAGGGGGGTACGGGTAACAATTCTACGGAGTCAATTTTGCTCCTCTTTTGGAATCGAGGGACAAGCTGACACCGGCTAACAGACAATCATTAACATTCGCATCGCGTCGAGGAGATACGGCTAATCCCTTGACAAATCGGCCGATAACTTCACCTTGTTGTCCCGTTCCTTCTACAAACACGGCACCAAGTTGATAGACAAAGATACTATTTCGACCGGAATTCGGAGGATTGGACGGATCAAAAAACGGGATAATGGCAACACGCGGACTAGATATGGGATCAGGATAGGCGCTTCCTTTAATGGATTGTGTCGCGAGATCCCAATATGCACCCGGGTCCAATGCAATAAGATCGGATACGCCTTGTTCTGTCGGACCGACCATGTTCCCAGGCTCCACAACAATCTCATCGTTCTCTTCAACAACAGTCCGGTTGGACCCGTCACATCCGGCGATATTGGTGCGGTACATATCAGCCCCGGAAACCGGGTTTCCTTTGTTTAAGGCCGGATAGTCAATAGCATAATAATTGCTTGGAACAATGGCATCCTTGACCGACGCAAGCTTCAGATGAACAAGCGTCCCAATGTCGGCTTCTTGGTATCCTTGAACGACCACGGACGCGACTTCTGGAGCCGATTCCGGGTCAAACATCCCGTTGCCCGCATATTTCTTGTCTGTATCGGCATTGTCATCCCAGGTGAACTTGGCAGGCGGAGAAAACGGTTTGAGGCATTGGGAACCGTTGGAACAAAATGTTTCCGAACGGGCTGCGGCTCGCACATCGGCCTGATTTTTTCCAACCACCTTACCCAGGATCAATTCATATGGATTGCCACGCGAAGCTTCCAGCCCCACAACAACTTCCACCTGATTCGGCTTATCCAAAGATTGGACACCGTCTTTGTAGAAACTGATATCTCCAGTCGTCACAGCCTGATCCGGAAAATCCATGTCCTGAAGATTGCGTTTGGCATATTCCAATGCTGTTGCACGGACAATATCCAAATCGGTCCCGCTCGATACCAGTGCCTGTGCCCCTGCTAAAGACGCCGTATCGGCAGCCGTTTGCAGCTCGCTTTTCTTGTATTGTAATAGTCCATAGTCCACTGCAAAGGCAGAGACCCCAGCCAAAATGACCAGGGACAACGCTGCCATGACGGCGACCATTCCGTGTTCCCTCTGCCGCATATCATTTCGTATCGTGTTCATGACTGACTCCTTGGGGTTTAGCGTTGTCTGGCTTCTGCCGTGGCAGACAAAGTGGACAAAGCCGGAACAATGTCTTTCCAAGGAAGAATCATGTACCCCGTCATGTCAAACGTCACGGTGACACTGACAGGATTCCCCGGCATTACCGTACCGCTTAAAAAACTCCCCGAAACCTGAGCCTGTCCAGGATTGAGATTGGATGCAGCAATATAATTGCGCACTGTCAAATCGACGTTTCCATTCGTCGAAGCCGTGACGGCGCCTTCTCGAGCAGCTCTGGTAATCACATACTGTGCATGCATGATCTGACCAAAATCGAGTACACCAATAAAAAGCGGCATCAGTAAGAACGTCATGACCAAGGCAAGCTCAACAGAGACAACCCCAGCCATGTGTTTTGCTTTGCGTCGTTGTGTCGTGTTCATGGCTCATGCCTCATGACGGCCGCATGAGAAAGCGGGTTGGGTTGAACAAGACCTTCGACGAAACCGGGCATAATCATGAATTGAAATGGTGTCTGCACCGTCACCGTCACATCCTGCGAAGGAGTACGGGGCGAAATCGTGACTTGTGGCGCCCCTGGTACGCCGGAATCGGTGAGCAGGTCTTGAACATAATTGACGACCTCAGCATCCGTAGGACCATTGAGAATCGCCAATCTGGCTCCTTCGATGGCGGCGGAGGAAATGGCATGCTGTATCCAGAAATACCGGCCAAGCTCCACCACCGAAAACAACGACATCACGAAGATGGGAACGATCAAGGCAAACTCCAGGGCTGAGTGACCGAGCTGACTTCGTATGCTTTTCTTTTCGTGTTTCATGGCAGATATCCTTTGTTAAAAAACGCTCTCACAGCGTTCGTTTCGCTTTTTCTATGGTTATGAGATAAGCCTGAAAGGGGAAGACGTCGATGAGGGATCCTATTCATTTTGCAGAGGATTTTTATTGAAAAGCTTGGGAAATACTCCCGAGTGCATCGGGAAAAGAGACACAGAACAATACAGGGTCCAAGAAACCATGCGTACAAGGTTCTGTGTGAGAATTCGCGACAAGATGTTTTTGCTTTGCTATGTTCCTGAAAAAGAAATCCATCTTCACCGCACACCACACAAAACTGATTGAGGAGGCCTCCATGGGACGCTCTCAGGTATTCTGGCTCACCGCGATCTTGTGCGCACTCTTACCGACATGTCCCTTTGCTGCTGAAATCCCAGCTGTTTACAGCCATATCGAAGAGCATGACGGTCAATTATTTGGAGAAGACAACGGCCATCTCTTGCCGGTTCTCCACAATCACCCCTCGCAAACAATTATGGAATTGCGTGGCCATCCCAAGGGAGACAAAGAGGGATTTGTGTTCTCCTTCGAGGATCCGGAACATGGTCTCAAGCTTGAAGACGGAACGCTCTATTACGGCTTATGGAGCCCAGACATGGGAGCATTTCCTCAACCCATTTTTCAAGATGCAGTTCCCATTCATGAAGGGCGTGCGGTTGTGAAGATGAAAACGCTCGCCGGGAAAAAAGACTGTACCTCCTGGCAACAACGGGCTCGGGGGCATCTCTATTATCGAGTCGCAGACGAAACAGGTCATATTCTTTTTGAAAGCCGCTTGCATTTTCGAGGAAACGGTCCTTTCACCGTCGCAGACTCCATTGTGGAAGGCCCGATGTTAGCCGATCTAACGTCCACGCATGTCATCATTGCGTTTACTACCAACAATTCGATAGCTGCAAAGGTTCACATTCAAGACAAAATCATTGCCGAATCCACCCCAGGGACGGAACATGCCCTTCGGATTGACGGGCTTGAACCGGAAATTTTTTATCAATACCGTGTCGAGGCCGGAACCGATGTTTTTTATGGAACATTGATGACTGCTCCCACGCCGGGTTCTCGCGCTCCCTTTACCTTTGCGTTTGGTTCAGACTGTCGGGGGAATATATCCTCTGGAGAACGAAACATGGGGGGAGTCAATCAGTACGTCATGTCGCGCGCCATGGCTCTTGCCACTGCGAAGCAAGCTCGTTTTTTTCTCTTCACGGGCGATACGATGAACGGTTATGCGTCGAATGTCCCAGATCAAGAACGTATGTACGCCAACTTCAAATCGGCCCTTTTTCCCTTTGCCGGCTCGCTTCCGCTGTTTCTTGGCGTCGGGAATCATGAAACCATCAGTATGACATTCGACGATGGCTCCAAATATGGACTGTCCTGCGATCGCTTTCCATTCAACACGGACTCAAGCGAAGCCGTGTTCTCTAAAATCTTCGTCAATCCGCGCAATGGTCCGCTCAGTGAAGACGGCAGTGCGCTCGACCCTCGCCCGGAGACACCGGGAGATTTTCCAGACTATGGCGAAACGGCGTACTCGTTCGTTTACGGCAATGTGGCCGTCATTATGGTGAACTCCCAATACTTCATGGCGGCATCCATGCCAGCCAATAAAATCATTGGCGGCAATGTCTGGGGATATATTATGGACAACCAGCTCAAGTGGATAACAGATATGCTTGAGACCTATCAGAATGACAGTCGCGTCGACCATATTTTTGTCACGCAACACACCCCGATGTTTCCCAATAGCGCTCATTATACGGGAGCCAAAAGCATGTGGGCCGGCGGCGATAACTCCATCAAACCGGTGATACAAGGCATCCCCGAAGACCGTATTACCGGCTTTATCGACCGACGTGACGCCTATCTTCGGCAACTTCTTAAAAACACCAAAGTCCGAGCACTGCTCGTCGGTGACGAGCATGTATACTATCGAACCCGCATCGCTCCCGGAATGACGCTGTACAATCCGGAAAAATACGTTCCGCAAGATCCTGTCAGCATTAGCCGGCCACTGTGGGAAATCTGCAACGGCGCCCTCGGCGCGCCTGCCTATGGAATGGAATCGACACCCTGGAATAGAGGTTTTCCCGAATCCGGAGAGCTGAAACGTTTTTCCTCACAACATGCCCTGGTATTTATCCATGTTAACGGCAAGTTTGCCAGTATGGACGTCATTGACCCGGTGTCCCTGGCACCTATCGAACTTGGCATCGATATGGTTTTAAAAAATCCATAAAGCAAGAAGGGGCATGAGATGTTTCCCCATGCCCCTTCTCTGCAAACGGACAACCGCTTCCCGGATTCCGTGACGACCGTGTTGTCTTGCCTTACGACGCCGCAGGTAAACGCACCGTTATGGTTGTTCCTGAATGCTCATCACTGTCCATAACAATATCGCCGTTCTGAGCGAGTGCGAGAAGACGCGCCGAATAAGCACCAAGTCCCGTCCCGTTCCTTTTTCCTTTGGTCACGTATTTCTCAAAGAAACGATCAAGGATTTCCGCGGGAATAGGTAAGGCGTTGTGAATAGCCACATCAATCATATCGCCCCTTGGACACGGCATGGTGATGAAAACACCATCCGATGAATTGGACCCATCGATGGCGTTGTCGATGAGATTCGCAAACATGGAATATGATAAATTTTCATCCGCCAAGGCGAGGGGCGAAGACTCGCATACATCTACGTAGAGATGAACCTGGGCAGCCTTGGCCTTGCTCATCATGTCGCCACAGACACGTTGCAGAAGAGCCCCAAGATCGACAGTTGAAGGCTGAAAATCATACGTACCACGTTCGATACGATATAAACTCAATGATTGATTGATTTGCTCAAGCATGTGAAGACCAGCCTCCCGAATATGCTTAAGATACTCAAGTTGGAGGTCATTCAAATCTCCTTCTTCCTCAAGCAGACGCGGGAATCCGATAATGACATTGAGTGGATTTTTCAGATCATGACGCATAATCCGATCCACATCTTCTCGAAGGGCATCTAATCGTTTCATTTCCGTAATATCGCGAGAAAAAACAGCAATGAGGCGAATGTTTCCATTTTCGGCATACACCGGATAGTAGCTTGTATAATAGATGCTATCCGGACCTGGCTCTTCAATTTGTACAGGCTGGCCTGTTTTTAAGCATGTTGCGATAGCCGACTTCCGACCGTCTTGCATTCCCTGCGGAGCAAGAGAGAAAAAATTCTGCACGGTGATACCCTGCTCTGAAAGATCAAAATGCTTTTGAAGCGCTTGGTTGGCTGCAACAAGAGTTCCGTCAGGCTTGAGCAACACGACGAGATCCTCAGTGGCATTAACCAAAGTAATAAGGAGCTCGCGTTCTTGTGCCAGCTCGTCCTCACGCATCTTGAGATCTTTGAAAATAAGCGCAAAAGGTTGGGATAAACCGGTCTCAATAGCAGCGCGATAAAAAAAATAATATGCGCCAACCTTGAAAAAATGACCAACAATATTGGTGAGGCCATAAATATTTATGTACACGGTAAACGCAAACTCCGCCGCAAACGTGAGCAAAGCAGATGCAATATAGTATCGGATGACATCAGAATCGAATCGGGATCGCCGAACAAAGAAAAGATACGTAGCGAGGATACATCCTCCCATCACAAAATATTCACTGCCAATCTTGAACGAAGTCAGGCCCTGCCCATTAATATAGCACGCGGGAAACACCCCTGTGAAAATCGCAATAACACAGAGGAAAAACAATCCCGAAAGAAGAGAATACCAAACTCCAAGATGAATTTTTTTTCCTGCAAGAAACGCGATACTCAACAATGCGCTGACTTCGAAATACCGGCCGACAATCCAAAGTTGTGTTGGCAAGTCAGCGTTGTACCCAGGAAAAATCTGCATGCCTTCATAGGCAAGAAGATGAAGAAAATCGAAGCCCGCAACGGCGAGAAAAATACAACCCGCCAAGGCAAGAGAGTGGTCTTCCAGATAATGTCGTGTATTCCAGGCGACAAAAAACACCCCGCACGCAATAACGACACTAAACATTTCAGCGAGACAATGAAATAAGAGAAAGCCGTATAGACTTGCTAAAACAAGTGTGACAAAAAAGATTCCACCAATTATGATTTGGCGTTTAAGAGGATGATTCCATGCTGTACGAGATTGAAGCATAATGGTTCTTGGCTTCACATGTTACTATATGCATGTCAACACACAATGTGTTATATCATCCATACAAAGAAAATACGGATGGATCAATAAATTCGATCATATCCACGAACACATCGTTAGCAGTGTTTTATTCTTGAAAATTTCAACCGCACGATTTTCTGTGGAGAATGTCAACGTTTCATTCTGCAAAAGATCATGAACTGTTCTTGACGGAGATTCCTTTAATGGAATAATCAATAATATGACATGAGGTCATCTTTCACCGTAGGTTATTAAATGTGGATTCCAGAGTGAAAGCATATCAGATTCTCCCAAGGATTCTCCGATTGTCACTCTGTGTGATGGTATGTATTTTCATCGTTGCGAGTTTATCGGGAGAAGCTCGTGCCAGAACAGCTGCCCATGTGCTTGTTCTGCACTCATATCACTACGGCTACACGTGGACCGATTCGCTCACAGAAGGTATCTATTCAACCTTTGCCGATAAAGCTCCACTCGATAACATCGTTGTCGAGTATATGAATACAAAACGACATCCTACAGAACTCATTTTCCCCCACCTCCGAGTGCTCTACGCCGATATTTATCGCAATACCCACTTCGACCTTATTATAACAACGGACGACAACGCGCTTGAATTTATTCTTCGTTACCGGGATGAACTGTTTCCCAAAACGCCTGTGGTGTTCTGTGGTATCAACAATCTTGACAACGCACGCTTACGTAAAAGTAAGAACATCACGGGAGTTGCTGAGAAGATCGAGATTGAATCGACGTTAAACCTCATCAAGCAGCTTCAGCCTGATGTCACGACGGTGGCTGTAATTGCCGGTATGTCAGAAAGCGGTCGTATTAACCTCAAACTGTTCCGAGAAGCTATACAGCATGTCGACGAACTCTCTGCACTCGATTTGAGTGAACTTCCAGTTGATGAAATCCAAGCCCAGTTAAACAAGCTTGATTCGACGTCTGTCGTGCTCAATCTGGGGCTTTCTCGATCCACTGACGGTCATATTTTCACTGTGGATCAAGGTATCAACCTCATCACTCAAGCAACAAACAGGCCTATATACACCGCCTGGGATTTTGCCATGAAGCCGGGTGTTGTGGGTGGCAACCTTGTCAGTGGTAAACACCAAGGAGCTGCCGCTGCCAACCTTGCCATTATGATTCTCAACGGTGAAAGTGCCGACCACATCCCATTCCAAGAAAGCCCCAATGCCAATATTTTCGACTATATTGAACTCCAGCGTTACAATATCCCTTTAAATCGCCTGCCCTCCTCCTATATATTACTCAATGCTCCTACTCCGTTTTTTACTATCGATCGTTCGACCGGAATTATTCTTATCATCGTGTCACTCTGTATTATCGCAGTGTCTTTGCTTTTACACTACAATATCAAAACTCGACGGATAGCAGCCCAAGCGATGTCATCAACCGAAGAACGGTTCAAACAGCTTGCTGACGCAGCCTGGGAAGCAATTATCATCCAGGACGAAGGTATTATCCACCAAGTGAACAATCAATTTTATCCCATGTTTGGGTATAGTCTCGCTGAATCCAAAAAAATCGACTCCGTTGAAATGCTCATCGCGCCGGAGTCTCGCCGAGAATTTCGCCGCCACCTCCGGGAAGACGACACGACGCCTTTCGATGTCTTAGCGATGCGTAAAGAAGGATCAACATTCCCCGTCGAAATGCGTATCAAGCAGATGGATTTTCATGGCATCAAAGCAGGTGTACTCGTTGTACGAGATATTACGGAACGCAAGCTTATCGAAGTCAAACTTGCCGAAATCAACAAGACACTGGAAAATCTTGTTTTTGAACGTACGAAAACTCTGGATCAAAAGGCAAGCGAACTCGAAATCGCCAACCGTAAACTCCTGGAACTCGATGAACTCAAGTCGTCGTTTATGTCTACGGTATCACATGATATCCGCACGCCACTGACCTCTATCATCGGCTTCACGAAACTCATCAGCAAAGAATTCAAATCATCGTTTGTCGGATTAGTGGAAGAAGACAGCCGACTCGCCAAAAAACGCGATCGCATCATTACCAACCTTGCCATCATTGAAGAAGAAGGCGAGCGCCTCAAACGACTCATCAACGACTTTCTTGATCTTACACGCATCGAGTCGGGCAGTGCGGAATGGCATGACCAGAAAATCGACATCGCACGACTCATACAGCAAGCCACAGCGGTTGTATCAGGTCTCATGCCCAAAGGGGCCGCCGCGCGAATTCATATGGAAATCCATGAAGACCTCCCTGTTCTCCATGCCGATCCCGACCGTATCATGCAGGTTTTAACAAACCTTCTTGGCAATGCAGCCAAATTTACCCCACCGGATAAAAGCATCATCATTGATGTCAGCACACACAACAATGCTGTTGAAATTCGTGTGACCGATGAAGGCCCTGGTATCCCTGCCAAAGACCTCGTCAATATATTTGACAAATTCTATCAAGTCGGCCGTGGAGAAACCACACCGGAGACCCCCAAAGGAACAGGACTCGGGCTGGCCATTTGTAAGCAAATCATCGAACATTACAAAGGTCACATTCATGCCGAGTCTGTTCTTGGCAAAGGCAGTACATTTACCTTTTCATTGCCCGTTTGATACAATGCTCTCAAACCTCTTGGAGAAATATATGCACAGTCGTCTTCGATGTGCTCCATTCTTCCTCGTATGCTGTATCTTCTGGTTATGTTTTGCCTGTCCCGGTTTCGCCCAAGACAAAACGTCTTTTCTCGAAGGAACATATGCCGGCTCTGAAACCGGTGATTTCAATTACCTGCTTTTGCGCACGAAGAATGAGACTCGATCCTTCTTCAGCAGCCCGCTCTTTACGGATATTCTGGACCAAGTTCAGCCCAAGCTTCCCATTGTTATCGAATTCTATACCACCACACAATATGTCGAGGCAGCCGAGAGCAATATTGATATGCAGATTATCAAATCCGTCTTCATTGCCGACGAATATGCCCCGGAGTACGGCATTACGTTGACGGAGAGTCCGAAACCTTAACATGCATTTTCCGATCAATTTTCTCACTCATGCCCTTATGCTCTTGACGTATAGAGGGGAACGAGGGGGGAAATAACCAACTCTTA
Source organism: Desulfovibrio inopinatus DSM 10711 (assembly GCF_000429305.1). Classification (NCBI taxonomy): domain Bacteria; kingdom Pseudomonadati; phylum Thermodesulfobacteriota; class Desulfovibrionia; order Desulfovibrionales; family Desulfovibrionaceae; genus Desulfovibrio; species Desulfovibrio inopinatus. Next base: position 433,753 of record NZ_AUBP01000002.1, on the reverse strand, counting down.
TTATACTGATCGAGAAAATCATTTATGACACATAGATAAAACCTATTTCACATCATTTCCCATACCTTCACCCATGCACCGTTTTTTTTCAAAGATCTACGGCGTTACCGTCATAATGGAAGACATCCCTGCTCCAGTTATTATACAATCATCTCCCAGAGAACCAATCCTATAAAATTTATATATCGATCCAAACTTACCGCGTACGCTTTGACATCGAAATATATTTTGCAATTCGCAATAATATACACGAGAAGAGCAATGTCTGACTTTGATCTTGGTGTCTCGGAGCATATTATTCCAAGCATATTGTCAAACACAAAAGTAACAATATTAAAACATTACGCCTCATACAAACAAGAAAAAATGACTTTTCTGGAAAACTATATGCATGTACACTGCCATACAGCTCTTCTTTGCTCGAAACACTGAATAATGCATGGTTCCATATATTGACTGGAGAAAGTAGCTCATTTCAACATCGCTGAAGGTCATGAAGATACAAAACAAATCCACATTTAGTCTCTCTTCCCTCATTTCCTGGATTGCCTTTAGTACGGCGATGATCCTTATTGTCATGCTCCTTTCTGTCATTCAATATGAAGGGAGAATGTCTGCACTTGAATCAACGGAAACATTGTTTGAAGAAATCACGACGAAAACCAGCGCTCGTATCAACGTCGTCATTTCATCCATTGCCACCCTCACCGAAACCGCAGCCCTTAACCCTATGACGGCTGCTCTCGACCATACAGATCCTGCATCATTTATAGATAGTACTATCACAATGAAGGCTATTCTCGACGACACGCCAGTCCTTCTCTCCATCTATACAGGATACAACGATGGCACATTCCATCAACTTATCGCGCCAAGAAACAATGAGACTATCCTCCGCACATACGATGCTCCACCTGAAACGGCATATATAGATAGAGTCATCACCACTTCGATAGAGGGTACTCGCCATCAGGTATGGCAATTTCGTAAACACAATTTGGACATCATTCGTACACGGCAAGACTCAGTTGTCGAATACGATCCACGAATACGCCCTTGGTTTGTTCAGGCGCAAGAAACAGGGCAAACAACGTTCACGACACCATATATTTTCAGTAGTTCCAGACTTCCGGGTTTGACCTGCGCCCGCCAACTCGCCAACGGTAGCGGAGTCCTCGGTGTCGATGTCACTTTGGTCAAACTTGGCGACATTCTTGCGTCGCAGAAGGTTGCTCGAAACGGTGTCATTTGGATTGTCGATAAAGACAATCAGCTCATTGCTCTGCCTGGACTCGCATGGAAAAACGTCCTCTCTACCGATCTCCACCTTCCTCACGCCACGACGTCTTCAAATCCCGTCGTTGCCGCTGTCGCAAAGGAAATGACCTCCAAGAACGACAATGTAACGAAAGGATCAAGGAAACCGTTCTTTCTCAACATAGATGGTGAAATGTATATCGCCAGCCAAATGAGTATGGAACCCGACTCGGGACAACACCTCCATGTTGTCATAGCGGCTCCCCTGCGCGACATCACAGGACATATCAAACGGTTGGCTATTCGCATTGTATTTATCGCGGTGGGACTGCTCATCATAATTATCCCTATCGTTATGTTGGTTGGTCGCCGCGCTGCCCGTCCGGTCAATGCACTCATGGCCGAAGCACAAAAAATTCAGTCTTTCGACTTTTCTCCTTCCCCTCCGATCAATTCGATCATCAAAGAGGTTAATACCCTGGCGCAGACTTACGAAGCCATGAAAGCGACGATCCGAACAAAAACAGAGAATCTCATTCAAACACAAAGCAAGTTGGAAATGCTGGTCGAGGGTGGTGTAGCTCTTTCCACCGAGAAAAAATTGAACCAACTGGTTTCATTGATTTTTTCCAATGCAAAGGAGTTGGTCCAGGCTGACGGCGGAGTGCTGTACATCAAAGAAGACAATCTGCTTGGTGTCGAGTTGTTGAGCCTTGGTCCACAAAATATCCACCTTGGTGGAATGTCAGAGACTCCCGCGCCGCGTATGATGATTCAACCGCAAATCATGGCATTCTTGAGCAAAGATTCGGTACTCCATTCTGCCTGTCAGGCGTTCACTCAGCGGGAATCTATTGTCATACCTAACGGGAATTTCAGCTTATTCCCCACCGGACTTCCTGAAGAACCCAAAGATTACACGATTTCCTCACTCATGTGTGTCCCCATCGTAACGCGTCGCGATGAAGTGCTCGGCGTCATACAGTTATTCAATCCTTGTACAGAGACCGACACAACGGAAGACGGAACGTGCAAAGAACGCATCAAATTCGTGGCCTCATTGGCAGCTCAAGCAGCGGTAACGCTGGATAACCGGAATCTCGTTAATTCCCTCACCGAACTGTTCGATGCGCTTGTCCAGGTTGTGGCCGCATCTATCGATGCCAAGTCTCCCTATACCGGTGGCCATTGTACGAGGGTGCCGGAATTGGCAGAGATGCTGGCTCGTGCTGCGCATGAGAAGGAAGACGGACCGCTGGCAGATTTTCGCTTGAACACGGAAGACGAGTGGCGACAATTGTTCATTGCCTCGTGGCTGCACGATTGTGGCAAAGTCACCACTCCCGAATATGTTGTCGATAAAGCCACAAAACTTGAAACGATATACAACCGTATTCATGAAATCCGCATGCGTTTCGAAGTCCTCCGACGTGATGCCGAAATTGTATTTTTACAACGACAACTTCAAGGCAAAGAAAATATCGAGCAGCTTGAACAAGAACTGCAAGAAACGCTTCGCTCCATTGAGGACGATTTCGAATTCATTGCCAATTGCAATCTCGGCACAGAATTTATGACGGAGGAAACACAATCTCGGCTAGAATCCATTGCCAACAGAACGTGGATGCGTCATTTCAGTGATCGCTTGGGCATTTCCAGAGCAGAACACCGAGCCAAAGGCGATAGCACGGACCCGCCGCTGCCAGTAGCAGAGCCATTACTCTCCGACAAACCGGAACATATTGTCCCCCAATCAAAAAACTACTCGCACCTGCACGACGCTTTTGGGAATCCGCTTGAAATCCCACCTCATGAATACAACCGGGGAGAATTGTATAATCTATGTATCTCTCGAGGAACACTTACTCCTGAAGAACGCTTTAAGATCAATGAACACACATTGAGCGGACTGGAGATGCTCTCGAAAATTCCTTTTCCCGAAAACTTGCGCAATGTCCCGAACATAGCATTGGCTCACCATGAAACACTGATCGGTACAGGATATCCTCTCAAGAAAAGTGCTAAAGACCTGCGCATAGAATCACGCATTCTTGCCATTGCCGATATATTCGAAGCCTTAACTGCCTTTGACAGACCGTACAAAAAACCCAAAACGCTCTCTGAAGCCCTTCAGATAATGAGTTTTATGCGAAATGATCAACACATTGACGCAGAGCTCTTCGATATTTTTCTAAAAAGTGGAATTTTCCGTGAATATGCGCAAAAATATCTCCGTCCGGAGCAAAACGATACCGACGATATTTCTCCATTTCTTAATAATGCCCATAAACGCCCAGGCAAACCGAATTAAATCTCAATAAGCAGACGATATCCACCATACTCTTGCAATTCTCAAATATTTTTTTACATTTTTCACTTTTACACCGCTTGCTCTGAACAAAGCGGCCAGAATATTTCACATTTACTCCTTCTGCTCATGGAAAATATGAAAGAAATCAACATCAAATACAAGAGAGCACACTATGGCTATACTTGAATGGAGTGAAAGCCTTTCTGTCAATATACACATTATGGACGAGCAACATCACCAGCTTCTGCGCATGGTGAATACACTCTACGACGCTATGCAGAATCAGACGAATACGGACCCTGTTCATTCTATTTTAGAACAAATGCATCAGTACGCAATAACGCATTTCGGAACAGAAGAAGCATTTATGGAGCAACATACCTACCCAGAAATTCTCCCTCATAAAGAAGAACACCAGAAGTTCATTGATAAGATTTCTCAAATTCGTCTTCATGAACAAACCGAGACTGCCGCGAACTCCATAGATCTCATCAATTTCTTAAGCAATTGGCTCGTGGATCACATCCATGGCACAGATAAAAAACTAGGAGCCTACTTGGCTTCGTGTGGGGTGCACTAATTTGATCCAATGAAAGATTCCTCGAATTACAGATTTTTTCCAACAACCAGGAGAAATATTTCTCTCCATTCTGTGCATTCGCACCCAAGTACGCCTACAAAACAATTTGAGGACGAGATTAGATACAACTTTCTCCACGAATCACACCATCTAAACACCATACAAATCAGTACATTACAGCACCTTCATGAAGATTGAGAAAAAAATATCAAATTCATGGAAAAAAACGCTGGACATTGGTTGGTCAACCAACTAGAAACGACCTTGCCGGTTGGTTAGTTAACCAACCAAAACAAAAGTAATACCTCTGACGCCCTTTGGCTCTACATAAGGAGACGCGCCATGACCGTGAAAGAACTCAAAGCTGCTTTGGAAGCCATGCCCGAAAACGCTAATGTCAATGTGTCCTTCAACACGGGAATGTCTTTCCACGGCGCTCTGAATGAAACCAAATCCGCTGTTTCCGTGAAACGTGATGGTGATACCGTCATTCTTCGCGGTTAGATAATAGAATCAGACGACGCACACACACCGAAAGGGCCCCGGCGAATTCAATTCGCCGGGGCCCTTTCGGTGTGTCAGGCTCTACAGGCCCGTGATCATCTCATAAGGCATTTATGGAAGAGCTCTTTGTTCAACCTGAATCAGCCAATGAGTTTACTGGCAATCGTTGCAACATGCCGTCCCTGAAAACGAGCACCACGCAATTCCGTATCATTCGGCGTTTTCGCTCCATCAGCCCCGGCAACCGTGGACGCACCATATGGCGAGCAGCCGCAGACTTCAGACGTATTCATGAGGCCTTCATAAGCATACGGCAAGCCTACAATGACCATGCCATGATGAAGCAATGAGATATGAAAGCTTAAAATAGTACTTTCCTGCCCACCATGCTGCGTGTTGGATGAAGTGAAAACACTTCCCACTTTCCCAACCAGTGCCCCCGTATCCCAGAGTTGTCCTGTCGCATCGAGAAACTGACGCATCTGTCCGCACATATTTCCGAAACGCGTCGGGGTGCCGAAAATGACCGCATCGGCAGCAGCTAAATCTTGTGGGGTGGCCACTTCGATGCTGGACATACCTTTTTGGATATCCAGAGCTCCCATTTTGGTCAGGATATCATCACTCAGCGTTTCAGGAACTCGTTTGAGGATGGGTGTGGCTCCTTCAACTTCCCCCACTCCTTCAGCCATGGCTTGTGCCATACTGTGAATGTGGCCATACAAGGAATAATAGACGATAAGTACATTCATGAACGCTCTCCTTTTATGTGCATATTGTACCATCCTATCAAACCTCGACGGCAATGGGCAACAACCGTGTTCCCAATCCTTCTGCTCTTATCAAAAAAAAGCGGCAACCGGCTTTGAACACCGATTGCCGCGCTCATGCACGGTCTTGTAACGCGCGAAGGTCTTGATGAGGTTATTACACACTCGAATTTGCAAAGACCCCCTTCCCCGTCATGTACGCCCCCAAGACGTCTTTACTCAAATCATATGTCTGGCTCATCGCGTCGGAACTGCCCGGATTGAAGCCAGAATTGAGTGTATCCAAGGTTTGTGTAACAAGGGAGGCGTTGAATTCGCTAGGCGTTGTCGCCATGGAACTCATAGAAGAGGATGAGTTGTTGAGGTTATCCAGGGTTTGACTGACAACAGAAGCCCCGAGCGTTTGCTTGTCGATATACCCAAGCATGGTCCCGGCGCCAGCAAGCGCGGAAACATTCATGACACACCTCTTTTTTTCACGTGTATATTATTATTTAACGCACAAGAACGGCCTAAGCAAGAAGGCAATGATGCCTTTCCATTGTCTTTCATCGGCACAAAAGAAAAAAACTTGACCCTTCTCTGCCTTTCTTTCACAACCACACCTTGCAACGTATTTTAAATACGATAAAATGCACATGTTTCCAGTCACCCTGTTAAGGAGGAAAGCATGTCCAAGACCGTATTGATTCCACTCGCCGACGGTTTTGAAGAAATTGAAGCCATGACCATGATAGATGTTTTACGTCGCGCCGGAGCCGACCTTACCGTATGCTCACTGGCAGAAGAAAAAACCGTGACCGGTGCACACGGCGTCCGTGTTATCGCTGACGAACCCTTGTCCATGGTCGAAAACTGCACGTTCGACCTCGTTGCCCTTCCTGGAGGGATGCCCGGAGCCTCAAATTTGCGTGCTTCCGAAGCTTTAACGAAGATATTGGCCGCACAGAACGCACATCAAGGATTGATCGGCGCTATTTGCGCCGCTCCGGCTGTGGTACTGAACGAAATAGGCTTACTTGAGGGCAAAATGGCCACGGCGTACCCGGGATTCATCGATACTATTCCGGAAGACCGTCGCTCGACTGATACTGTTGTTGAAGACGGCCACATCGTGACGAGTGCCGGTCCAGGAACCGCAATAGAATTTGCCTTGCGTCTGACAACTCGACTCTTCGGTCCAGCCAAAGCCGCCGAGGTAAGCGCTGGCATGCTTGTTGTTCAATAAGGAACTCTCTTCTATGACAATTCTTCTCATTGTCGCTCACCCCACCCCCGGCAGCTTTAATCATGCCATTTTCGAACGGGCGCATTCCACACTCGGTGCGCTCGGGCACAATGTCCTTCGTCACGATCTCTATGAGCAAGGATTTGACCCACTTCTTCCCGGTCCAGAAATTTCTCGCTCAAGCCCGCTTCCTTCCAACATCGAAACACACTGTCAGGATCTTGCCTCTGCCGATGGCATCATCATTGTACATCCGAACTGGTGGGGAATGCCTCCAGCCATATTGACCGGTTGGGTCGACCGCATTGTCCGGCCGGGGGTTGCATACGAATTCCTCGAAGGTGACAGTGGGGAAGGAGTCCCGACAGGTCTGTTGCGCGCCCAGACGGCGCTGGTCTTCAACACGTCAAATACCGCCAAAAATCGGGAACAAACAGTCTTCGGAGACCCGTTGGAACGTATTTGGAAGGATTGCATTTTCGATTTATGCGGGGTTCACTGCTTTCACCGACGCATGTTCGAAACAATCATTACAAGCACTCTTGAACAACGACATGCCTGGCTCGACGAAGTTGAGTCCACGGTTCGTGAATACTTTCCTGCTCGGCATTCTTCATCATGAACATGGGATAACAATTTCAAGGCCAAGGAAGGACATCCTTCCTTGGCCTTTTCCTTCCTCGATTTTCATTCTTTTTTCCGCCTTTTTTCAACACGCCTTGCGAAACACTCCCGATGTACGATAAACCCTGATCGTAATCGAAAAATCTTTGCCTTCTTTCGACGAACACGAGCACAGCCTCGACAGGATTCTTTCCTATGAAGCGATACATCTGCATCCATGGCCATTTTTATCAACCTCCTCGAGAAAATCCCTGGCTCGAAGAAGTTGAACTCCAAGATTCGGCCCATCCTTATCATGACTGGAACGACCGTATTACGGCTGAATGCTACGGCCCGAATGCTAGCGCTCGTATCCAAGACGATGAAGGCCGAATTATGGACATCGTTAACAACTATGCCCGTATCAACTTCAACTTCGGCCCAACCTTGCTCTCCTGGATGGAACGCAAACAGCCACTCATCTATGATGCCATCCGTGAAGCCGATCGACTGTCACAAGAACGCTTCGGTGGCCATGGTTCAGCTATAGCCCAAATTTACAACCACATGATCATGCCGTTGGCCACTACACGCGATAAGCACACGCAAATTGTCTGGGGATTGACGGATTTCTCCCGGCGTTTTGGTCGTGATCCTGAGGGTATTTGGTTACCGGAGACAGCATGCGATACCGAAACATTCGAGCTGCTTACCCAACACGGTATCACGTATACTATTCTCGCACAAAACCAAGCCAAACGTATTCGCCAACTTGGTCACGACGATTGGATCGATGTCTCGGGCTCACGTATAGATCCCACGACACCGTATATCTGTCACCTCCCCTCCGGAAACAGTCTGACGCTCTTTTTCTATGATGGCCCCATCAGTCAGGATATCGCCTTTGGAAGCCTGCTCGACAACGGACAAACATTGCGTGACCGCCTCATGGAGGCGTTTACCGATAATGGGCGCGACTGGCCGCAACTGGTCCATATCGCTACGGACGGCGAAACATTCGGTCATCACCACAAAGCCGGTGAAATGGCACTCGCCTGGGCGTTATCGCTCATCGAAGCAGATACAGGCGTCAGGCTGACGAATTATGGAGAGTACCTTTCCCTCTATGAACCGCAATTCGAAGTCGAAGTATATGACAACTCGGCGTGGAGCTGCGTCCATGGCGTGGAACGGTGGCGTTCGGATTGCGGATGCAATTCGGGCATGCATCCGGGATGGAATCAGGCATGGCGCAAACCCTTGCGCGAGGCTATAGACTGGTTGAGCCGTGAAGCCGCAGACGTGTTCGACAAGCTTGCCCCTCGCTATTTTACTGACCCATGGGCAGCCCGCGACGCCTATATTGATGTCATTCTGGACCGATCCGATACAAACGTATCCACGTTTTTCAAAAAGCACGCATCCCGAGTTCTTGCCCCCATGGATATGGTTTCAGCCTTGAAACTCATGGAACTCCAGCGTTTTGCCCAACTCATCTTCACCAGTTGCGGCTGGTTCTTCGATGAAATTTCCGGCATCGAAACCGTTCAAATCCTTCAATACGCGGTCAGAACCATTCAGCTTGCTGAAGAAATCGGAGGACGTTTTCTGGAAGAAACCTTCGTGGAAAAACTCGCCCAAGCGCCCAGCAATGTTCTCTCCTCCGGAGACGAAGCGTATACTCGTTACGCCAAACCCTCGCAGGTCGATATGCTCCGGGTTGCGGCCCACTTTGCGATATCTTCACTCTTTGAAAGCTATCCACAGGAATTCAATATCAGCCGCTACAAGGTCATCAGCGATTTCTCGAACCGCCACACAGCCGGCCGATCCAGTTTGCTCACCGGCAAAGCAGGCATGGCCTCGCAGATTACGACAGAATATATTGAAATTCAGTACGCAGTGCTCCATCCCGGAGACCACAACATTATTTGCGGCATCCAATTTTTTCACGATGTTGGCAACCTGCGCAAGATGGAACGAGAACTAGCCGACTCGTTCAACCGAGGCAACCTTACCGAAACCATACGCGCCTTGGACAACCACTTCGGACGAGCGACCTATTCCATCTGGCACCTCTTCCGCGACGAACAGCGCAGTGTAGTCAATAAAATTCTGACGCCACAATATAAATTGGCAGAAAACGCATTCCGCCAAACCTATGAGAGTAACTACAGTATTCTCAATTTTCTCGACTGGCTCGATATTCCTCCACCATCGCACTTTACGCAGGCGACAACCTTCGTCATCCGCACCGACGCGAAACGCCTCTTCTCGCAATCGCACATAGATCCGGAAGATCTTCGTCAACTCATGGAAGAAGCACGGAAACGCAACGTGGATATACATGATGAAACAGTGTGTTTTGCCGTAGCGGGTTGGGTCAACAATGCCATGGCCGAACTGGCCACTACACCCAAAAATATCGCCAAAATGCAAACCTTGGCCACATGCCTTGATTTGCTTGAACCGCTGCATCTCGGATTGCTTGTCTGGAAAGCACAGAACACGCTGTTCGGCCTCCGTGTAAAGCTCTACGAAAACATGGTACAACGAGCCGCAACTGGTGATGCCGATGCCCGACAATGGGTTGAGGCCTTCACGATTCTCAGCCGACACCTCAAGGTAAAACTCCCATGAATACTCCCGACGCGACCTATCGCCTGCAACTGCATGCACAATTTGGCTTTTCCGAAGTGAAAGCGCTCGTTCCCTATCTGCATGAACTCGGCATCACTCATATCTATGCTTCTCCCATTTTCAAGGCCCGGCCCGGCTCCAGACATGGCTATGATGTCTGCGACCACCAAATACTCAATCCAGAATTGGGAGACCAAGCCGCCTACAACGGCATGATGACCAGCCTCAAAGAATATGGCATGGGCTGGGTTCAAGATATTGTGCCCAACCATATGGCCGTATCCGGCGAAAACCGTATGCTCGTCGATGTCCTTGAAAACGGAGAAGCTTCACGGTTTTTTGAATTCTTCGATATCGACTGGGATCACCCTTTTGAAAGCATCAAAGGCCGCATGATCGCTCCGTTTCTCGGCGCATTTTACGGAAAAACGCTGGAGAATGGCGAAATTACCATTGGATTCGATGAAAACGGATTTCATGTCCGCTATTATGAACTCCGTTTTCCACTGCGTATCGACAGCTATGATGACATTCTCACCTTGGGGCTCAAACAATTGCGCTCCAAGCTCGGGCGAGAAAATCCCGATTACATCAAGCTGCTCGGCGTACTCTACAACATCAAGAATCTGGCCCCCCGGTCTGAAGGACTCGAACGCTACGATCAAATCTCGTTCATCAAGCGCATGCTTCATGAGCTCAAGAAAGGCAGCAAGGCGATTTCCGCATTCATTGACGCCAACCTCAAATATATCAACGGTGACACCGGGCAGGATGGACCGGAGCGATTTGACAGGCTCGATGCCCTGCTTGGCAAACAATACTTCCGTCTCTCGTTTTGGAAAGTAGCGGGCGAAGAGATCAATTACCGACGTTTTTTCAGCATTAATGAACTCATTTCCTTGCGTGTCGAATACGATGAGGTGTTTCAACATACCCACAAGTTTATTCTCGAAGAAGTCCATGCGGGACGTTTTTCCGGGTTACGAATCGACCATATCGACGGGCTGTATGATCCAACGGCCTACCTGAAAAAATTGCGCGAAGAAGCCCCCAATGCCTATATCGTCGTAGAGAAAATTCTTATCGGGCAGGAGCCACTCCCCGGATTCTGGCCCATTCAAGGCACAACCGGTTACGACACCTTGAGCCTCTGTCAAAACCTTTTCGTCGATCGGGACAATGAAGCAACGTTTGACTCCATCTATGCAGAGTTCATCGAGAAAAAACGTAGCCTGGCAAGTATTGCTCAACGCACCAAAAGTGGAATTCTGCGACGCCACATGGCCGGCGATGTGGATAACCTCACTCGCCTTGTCAACAGCGTGTCCAGTCGAGACCGCCACGCATTCGACATAACGCAAAGTGCTCTCCGCCAAGCCATATCCGAACTGCTCGTCCAATTTCCCGTCTATCGAACGTACATCAGCAATGATGCAGCTCGCCCGGCCGATCTCAACTATATTCGATCAGCCATTCGTCTCGCCCGTCGACGCAATCCCGATTTACGTTTTGAATTCGACTTTCTCGAACGATTCCTCCTTCTTGAATTCGATGACCGCATGTCCGAGGACGACAAGCGACAATGGATTCAATTCGCCATGCGCTTCCAACAAGTCACGGGACCACTCATGGCCAAGGGCATGGAAGATACAGCATTTTATATCTATAATCGGCTTGTTTGCCTGAATGAAGTCGGATGCGAACCAACACAATTCGGTATTCGTCCGGAAAATTTCCACGAAATCATTGAGCAACGACGCAAGGTCTGGCCCTTATCCATGAACGCCACCGCAACTCACGACACCAAGCGCGGGGAAGATACGCGCATGCGCTTGTGCGCGTTATCTGAACTTGCTGATGAGTGGTCCGAGTCGCTGCACAAATTTAGCCGCGCTAATGCCCGAAAACGTCCACAACATGCCGACGAACTCATGCCGGACAAAAACGATGAGTACTTCCTCTATCAGACACTCCTCGGAAGTTGGCCGGAAACACGCGACGAACACTATACTGCACGCATCGCGGCCTATCTCACCAAAGCCGTACGCGAAGCCAAATTGCATTCGGGCTGGATTAACCCGGACGAAGAGTATGAAAACGCCTACACCACGTTCGCCAGCAAAATTCTCGGAGAGGATGAAAAGAGTAATTTCAACAAGGTGTTCACCCCGCTTCACCACAAAACAGCCCAACTTGGAGCGCTCTATTCCCTTGCCCAAACGGTCTTAAAAGTGTCTCTACCGGGTGTTCCTGACTTTTATCAAGGAAGTGAACTCTGGGATTTGTCGTTGGTGGATCCTGATAATCGGCAACCGGTCGACTTCACACTTCGCCGAAAAATGCTGTCCGGTCTCAAAAAAGAATTTTCCAGTAAGCCTCTCGATCTATGCGAATCGCTTCTCTCCCACTACGAGGATGGACGCATCAAACTCTTTACGATTTGGCGCACATTGATGTGTCGAAAAGCCCATCCTGAACTTTTTCTTGAGGGAAATTATACGCCTCTTCTCTTTGAAGGTCGCCACAGCGTGCATGCATTTGGATTCGTGCGGCAAATCGAGACCATGACAGCCATTGTCCTTGTACCCCGACTCGCTGCCGGTCTGCTCAAAACTGAAGGTTTATCGTTGGGCGATGTCTTCAAAGATACGGACGCCATCACCGAAAATCTTCCTCATGGAGAATATGAAGATGTCATCACGGGAGAGAGTATCACCGTGGAAGACCGTCTTCATCTCGATTCCGCATTACAACATTTTCCCGTCGCATTATTTCTGTTTGTTGCATAGCTTATGAAGATACGAAAAAACATGCAGTGGATGTGATGACGCTCGTCTTTTATAACAAGATGCTTCTGGCAATAAACCGCGGTCCGGAGGCACATCCCCCGGACCGCGGTTTTCATTTGTCTTCCGAAACGCTCGCCTTCCGTGCGGTCATGCTTTGGCGAGTTCGTTCATGCAGCTGGATCAGCTTGCGTCGGCAGTGTCATCAGCGGCAGGCTGGACAGCCGCAGACGGTGTGTCATCAAAGCTGAAGATAAAAGAGCCATCGTCGGACACATCAATATGGGCTTTAGCCGGCATCTGCCCTTCGCTGAGATGCTCAAGAATGGTCTGCGACAGCTTGGGCAACACATTGCCATTGAGGATATACTCAATATTGCGGGCACCGGTTTCGGTCTCCGTGCATCGAGCCGTGATTTGATCCACAACAGCATCGCCCCAGGTCAACGTCATCTTGTTGTTTTCCAGAAGCGTTTGCTTGAGCTTATTCAGCTTGAGCACGGTAATGCCTTTCATGGCGTCGGGATTGAGATCATAATACGGCGCAATCGTCATACGCGCCAACAGCGCCGGTTTGAAATGCTGCGACAAGATGGGCCGCAGAGCCCCCATCAGGGCATCCATGGGCATTTCGCCGTCTTTGGTCATCTCCTGAATGACATCCGATCCAAGGTTTGACGTAAGAATAATGACCGTATTCTTGAAGTTGATATCCTTGCCTTCCCCATCGGCCAGCATGCCCTTGTCAAAGACCTGGTAGAACAATTCCATGACCGACAAGTGGGCTTTTTCCACTTCGTCGAGCAAAACCACCGAATATGGTTGCTGCCGAACCGCTTCCGTCAGCATACCACCTTCGCCATATCCGACATATCCCGGAGGCGACCCGATGAGGCGGGACACGGTGTGCGATTCCTTGAATTCGCTCATGTTGATGGTGACGATATTCTTTTCTCCACCGAACAACAGATCAGCCAATGACAAGCCCGTTTCGGTCTTCCCGACCCCGGAAGGACCGACAAGGAGAAAAACGCCAAGCGGTTGATTGGGATTCTTGATACCCGATTTTGCCGATTGAATGACCTTGGTCACGACGGCTAAGGCCTGATCCTGACCTTTGATGCGCGTTTTCAGACGCTCTTCCAGGTTGAGAATGGTTTTGGACTCGTCACGTTGGACTTTACCGAGCGGGATGCCTGTCCAGTCGGAAACAATCTGCCCGATGACATCGGGATTCACTTCAATCTGAATGAGCTGTCCGTCTTTTCGTGTTTCCGCCAGCGCACTTTCAGCTTCGGCAAGTTGTTTTTCCAGATCGGCTTTCTGGTCGGCGGTATCTTCAGTCAATCCATGAATCTGAGTACGGATATCAAGCAACGCCTTGACGGCGTCCTTTTCGGCCAGCCAGCGCGCTCGTAAGGCTTCGGCCTTGGCCGTCAAATCATCAATGGCGGCGAGCACATCGCTCAGTTCATCTTCGTCGATCTTAACCCCGTCGTCACGGTCGCGTTCCAACGTCTTTTTCACGCGTTCTTTAGCCTGAATGGATCGTTCCAGGTCTTCCAAGCTGGACGGTTTGTCCGTCAGATTGATCTTGACGCGAGCGCCGGCCGTATCGAGCAGGTCAATGGCTTTATCCGGCAAGAACCGGCCCGTAATGTACTTGTCGGCAAAGATGGCCGCGGATTCTATGGCATCGTTGCGCATGACGACGCCGTGGGCTTTTTCGAACATATCCTTCAAGCCCTGCAAGATGATCGTGGCCGTTTTGACATCAGGTTCAGCCAGCTTGATGAGTTGAAAACGACGAGCCAACGCCGGATCCTTCTCGAAATATTTTTTGTATTCACTCCAGGTCGTGGCCGCGCAGGTCTTCAGCTCCCCACGTGCCAACGCCGGCTTGAGCAAGTTGGCAGCATCCGATCCACCGGCAGCCCCCCCCGCACCGACAAGTGTATGGGCTTCGTCAATGAAGAGAACAATCGGCTTTTCTGAAGCTTTGATCTCATTAAGTACTCCCTTGAGCCGATTTTCAAACTCTCCCTTCATCCCGGCACCGGCCTCAAGTGCCCCCATATCGAGACCGAGCAACGTCACGCCACTCAGCATTTCTGGCACATCGTTTTGCGTAATGCGTAATGCCAAGCCTTCGATAACGGCGGTTTTCCCAACACCGGGTTCACCGACCAGAATAGGATTGTTCTTCCGGCGTCGTCCCAACACATCGACAATTTGTCGAATCTCGTGGTCACGGCCAAACACGGGATCAATGTTGCCTTCACGCGCTTTGGCTGTAAAATCCTGGCAATAGCGACCAATAAACGTATCTTCTCCCGAAGGCGTCTCGCCTTCTCCAGGTGCGGCGGTCGCGTGAACGGCTTTTTCCTGCGATGTTTTCACGATGGTGAAAAATTCGTCTTTCAACGTCTGGAGATTGACCGCTTTGATGATATCGACCCAAAGCCCGGAACTGAAAAAGGTCGGCTTGGACAGGAATGCCATGAGTACGCCACCCGAACGGATTTTGGCTTCCGTCAAATCAATGGAGTTGACAAGCCAAGCCGATTCGAAAAGTTCGATCAATAACGGAGAAAATGTAGGTTTCCCCGCATTCCCGGTCTTGATGTCTTCCAATGAGGCGGTCAATGCCTGCATGAGCCGTCCCGGATCGATTTCGAATCGTTTAAGGATAAGCGGCATATCGCTGCCCGGCGTTTCGAGACATTTCAGAAAAAAATGCTCGACCATCACTTCATAGTTGGTGCGCGATACGCACAGTCCGGCCGCGTTTTGCAGGCTGGTGGCGCAAAACCCATTGAGCTTCATCAAAAGGGACTTCATGTCGACATTGATCATGTGTGCACCTCGTAAAGATTCATGTGAAAGACCGCCTCTGGGCGTTCTGGCGGTTTTTGCGAGAAAACCCAGGTATCATACCCCAGTTGAGACCATTTGTTTGCGCCCAATTGGGCCGGGCGGGCGTCGCTGTTTTTGAGGCGAAGCGTCAGCACGCAGTCCAGCGGATTGAGCAGGTAGAGCCTGGTCAGTTCCCGAACCCAGGAATACTTCGAGGAGTCGGGCAGACAAGCATGATATTTTTCGTCATCGACAGGACCGATGACAAGCCGAAAACGCGTCATGCGATCAGACAATTCTTCCCCAAGATAGGCATCTTCCCCGAGTTGATGTCCCTGAACACCAACATGTAGACGTTGACTGTGAGGAATCTTCACCTTTCGTATAATATTGGGCACCACTTTGACCGGAATGCCTCCCAACGCGTCTGAAATAAGCGTTTTGAGACCGGTTGCCGAGCGTGGCCATTGTGTGAACAGCCCGATATAGCGCGGCATGCGGTACATATTGGACACTTCATGCCGCAATTCGGGCAATCCGTATCCGAGAAGACAGTACAACCGCTGAATGTTTTCTGCATCAAGTTTGCCTGCAACCTGCATGAAGAGCCGATATTTCGACCAAGCTTGCGCAAGCAGCGGGTAAAACGGAATATTGATGATATCGAGAAAATCACGAGTGACCGACGAATCTTCCGTGGCTTCATCAAGCAAATCCTCGGTGTACCACGTCGGTAAGGGTGAGGATGCACCGTAAAGACCAAGGAACGTCGCTGTGAGGTGATACAGATCATGGCCGTTTTCGGCCGATTCACGCGAAATGTCGACAATATCGGTGCCGGGAAACGACAGCGACAACTGAGGGCGTACCCGAAGATTATCCTTCAGAAACCGCTCGGCCGCATCCATGCCATACTGCTTTTGAAAAAAATAACTCAAAAGCCGTATGGATTGAAAAAAGGAATATCTGGCTGGATCGGCGAGCAGATCTTCCTGAATCGATTTTAAATCAGCGGGCGATCGCCCGTCCGTAGCGGCCATTCGTAACTCTCACCGGTATGATGGTCGATAATTTTGAATTGCGTAAAGCTGTTCAAGCTCGAATAGCTGCCGAAAAAGGTATCAAGCACAGACCCAAATAAATACATATCGCCCAAACTGGCAAAATTCTGGCTGGACAGGGTCAGCTCAATGATATTTCCCCGCATGATATGCCCCCGAAGAATACGCTCATTGAGAATGGAACGCAGTTCGAGAACACCGTCAACGCGTTTGTTGTTCGCAACCACCGACGCCCGATCCCGGGTATCCGGAAAAATATACAACCTCAAGAGCGCTTTGAGGTTCTCGGCGTTCGCAATAGGTAAATAATTCAAAGAGATGTGCGACAATAGGCGCCAGAGCAGTTCTCGACCAAGTGGCGGCTGAACGGCTGCCGACGGCTGCGAGATATTTTTGAAATCGGTCAGTGAAGGAGATGTTTCCGTCGGTTGATTGATATCACCGACTTGAAGACTCTCAGGCAATCGAAAATTGGTGCATAAAAGTTCTATGGAAAGCGTTTCCGGGACCGGCGCAGGCGCATCTGGTGGATACGCAACGGACAGATTAAGCGCCATGGAGTCATCGGTTGCCGAATTGCGTTGCGAGACTTGATAAACGGCAACATCGTCACTTCTCGGACGAAACATCTCAAACGCAACGTATTTTCGCTGCTTCACCGTCCCCTGGATGAAGCCGACCACGTTTTTGATATCATACACCTGGTAGTTGTTGATATGCTGATCGCTTGGCCTCACCCGGTAATACGTCCGCTTATGATCAAGCAAAATCGGTTCGGCCCCGTGCTTGAAAAGATTGACGGCCGGAGTGGCGGACAGGATGAAATGGCCCTGTTTAAAATCAGGCGCATTTTGCGGCAGTGCATCCAGTGTGATGGAAATGCTAAAGCTCGATCCCTTCCCTTTGTTTTTCCACTTATCCAGTCCGGTAATGTCGATGAACAGGAATTTATGCGGCATGACAAAATATTCCTGCAACAATCGGAATCCGGGGAACGAATTTGGAGGATAGGGAAACAAAGCGTCTTCATCAGCAAAACCGACCGGCTTGAGACACGAACCGGGCAAGGTGAGGACATCGCCGGTTTCGCCAGCAGCAATCCGAACCTCTCGGGCTTCAGTCAATAACAGCCGATACCGATCCGAGGCTTCGGCCAAGCTTCCACCGATGAGAAGTCGTAAAGACTTCGGTTCCCATTCGGTCAAGGATATCCCCGTCAGTTCAAAAGAAAGACGAAGACGCGGCTTTTTGCCCAGAGATTTTTCCAAATTGACGCCGGTAATACGCAAGGGATGAATATCAACATCATAACATGTGGTGAACACACATCGCGTGTCGTCGACCGGTACCGACGCAATGGCCGCCCCCTTGGGAACATGAAGAATTTCCATGAGCCCTGGCTTCGGGGTGAATTGAATAACGGTTGCAGATGGGATAGGCCGCAAATAATGCGGAAAAATGATGCGCAGCAGGTTATGAACGATTTCGGGAAATTCATCGTCGAGCTTTTCGCGTACAAGCCCGGTGAGAAAAGCTGTTCCTTCAAGCAATCGTTCAACGTCCGGATCCGATCCCGGTCCGGAAAGCAAGGGAGCCAAGGCAGGGTGAGCTTTAGAGAATTCGACGGCGAGTTCTTTGAGGTGGTAAAGTTCCTGCTGATAATAATTTGAGATCATAACGACACGGCCTAGCTCATGATAGAAATTTTGCCGTCGGACTGAACGACGGATTCAAACACAACCGGGGTTTTAAGACTTTCTACGGCGATACGGCCTTTGATCTTGAAACGCAAGGACAAGGCATCGGCAGGGTCTCGATCAAACTCGACATCGACATCGGCAAGGCGTGGTTCATACCGCATGATGGCCATAGAGATATTTTCTTCAAGCTCTTGCATGATGTCAGTACCGAAATTCGTTGCCAAATCCGTAAAGTCGGCAAGCCCATATTCCGGATCGATCGGCACAGACCCTTGTCGCGTATTGAGCAGCTTTTGCAAATGCCGCATAACCGACTGGAGAAGACGTTGTGGGTCGATCTCACCTGAACGAGTTGTATTTTTTTCGAAGTCTCGGATCCGTTCCAAAAGACGCAGTTCATGCATGTCGTCTCTCGTCTCCAACAAGAATTAGCCCGTAGGTCGGTACACACCGGCCTACGGGCAGCATCGGCCTAAGAATCTTTCCACGAATCCGTGTATTCGATGTTCCCATCTGTGTAGGTATGAGTAATCTTCGAATACGTAAACTGAATCTCTTCCATATCATGATAGGGTTTGTTGTCCGGAAGAAACGTCGTGGGGGTGAAGTGTTTCTTCTGCACAATAATGGCTTCGTCGAGTTCGACGTTAAAGTAGTTTTCTTCTTCCCCCGTATCTTTAATACGGAAGTAGTAGAGATTTACGGTGCACTGTTCGCCGGTACACAGCGATTTCAGCAGTTTAGGGCTCTGCGGGCCGACGTGCGTGATGACGATGAGCGGATGGTGAATACGCTGACCAGTGGGCAGACCGGTATGGGTGTCCTTGGGAATTTCAATCGTATGAGAGATATCGTAAACGAGAATGTTATCTTTCTTGTTGGAATCGGACTGCGTGCAGTCGCCTTTGATTTGACCTTGGGACTTTCCGGTGACCTTCATATACGCGGTAAGAGCCATGCTGTTCCTCCTGGGAAGGAATGGGTTGTCGTAAACAAACGATGCAACGAAACGTTCCGCGAAACAATGGGCCCGTATTCTTTCGCGGACAATGGTCGCTCAAATTTGCTATTGCTTGTCGAGCTTGCCGACAAGAGACAGCGTAAAGTTGGCGCCCATGTATTTGAAGTGGGGGCGGACCTTCAGTGATACACTGTACCAGCCTGGATCGCCTTCCACATTCTTAACGTCGATCTGTGCCATACGTAACGGCCGACGAGACCGTACGGACGGGTCGGGATTGTCCATTTCCGTAACGTATTGGCTGATCCATTTATTCAGTTCAGATTCAAGATCTTGTCGTTCTTTCCAAGTGCCGATATTTTCGCGCTGAATGACCTTGATGTAATGGGCCAGCCGGTTGACGATCATCATATACGGCAATTGTGTGGACAGCTTGTAATTGAGTTCCGCGTCCTTGCCTTCCTTGGATGTACCAAAGAATTTCGGCTTCTGACAGGAGTTGGCAGAGAAGAAAGCGGCATTGTCACTGCCTTTGCGCATGGTGAGAGCGACAAACCCTTCTTCGGCCAGTTCGAATTCCCGCCGTTCGGAAATAAGCACTTCTGTAGGAATCTTCGTCTGAATGGCGCCCATGGCCTCAAACTGGTACAGGGGTAAATCTTCAACCGCTCCACCGCCCTGAGGACCAATGATATTCGTACACCAGCGATATTTGGCAAAGCTGTCGGTCAGTCGAGCGGCCAAGGCAAAGGCGGTGTTGCCCCAAGCAAAGTCGTCAGTACTACCGGCCACATCTTCCTGATAGTTGAAGGTCTTTGCCGGATCAGTTTCCGGTCCATACGGCAAGCGCAACAGAAAACGCGGTAAAGTTAAGCTGACGTTTCGTGCATCTTCGGATTCGCGGAAGGAGTTCCACTTCGTATATTGCGGCATCTCGAAAATGGAATGCAGATCTTTGAGATCAGGCAGTTTGGACCAATCGTCAATGCCGAAAAATTCTTTACTGGTCGCGGCGATGAAGGGAGCATGCGACATCGTTGCGACGCTCGCGACATATTGCAGCAATTTGATATCTTGCGGGCCGGGGCCGAAATCAAAGTTCGCAACCATGGCGCCGTAAGGTTGACCGCCGAATTGGCCATATTCCGCCGTGTATACCCGTCGATACAAACCGGACTTTGGAACTTCCGGCGAATCTTCGAAGTCATCAAGCAAGTCCTGCTTGGTAACGTTCATGATATCAATCTTGATATTCTGGCGAAAATCCGTGTGATCGACGAGATATCTAAGAGAACGCCACGCAGATTCGAGCTTCTGGAAGTCTCGATTGTGCAAAATTTGATCGACTTGCGACGATAATTTCTTATCG
Source organism: Desulfovibrio inopinatus DSM 10711 (assembly GCF_000429305.1). Taxonomy (NCBI): domain Bacteria; kingdom Pseudomonadati; phylum Thermodesulfobacteriota; class Desulfovibrionia; order Desulfovibrionales; family Desulfovibrionaceae; genus Desulfovibrio; species Desulfovibrio inopinatus. The sequence continues at coordinate 413,127 of NZ_AUBP01000002.1, read as the reverse complement.
ATTTGGGCAATCATATCGTCTACGGCGGCACCGGAAATACGTTCGGCTTTCCGGTCCGGTTTTGTCATTTCTTCCAAAAAGGCCTGCAAGCCTTTTTTGGTGACATCATAATACTCGTCCGTCGGCTTCAGCTTCGTCGCCTGAACAATATCGTCCAACAGGCTGCCGGCCGTGGCTTCCGCAGGTTGGGCTTGCTGCTCTTGTTTGACTTGTTCGTCGGTCATGGTCGTATTCTACTCCTTGTCCTCGATACCCATTTCTTTCAGAAGCTTTTCACGCATGCTTTCATCCGAGACAAGTTCCTGAATCTTCTTTCGAAACTCAGGGACGTTGCCAAGCGGTGCCTTGAGGGCTTTCAGGGCTTCGCGTAATTCCATCATCTTTTTCAATTCAGGAACCTTCTGCACAATGGCATCGGGCTTGAAGTCATTTATGGAATCAAATTTCAAATCGACGGCCATTTCTTCTTCCTGACCATCTTCGGTTTTGGCTTCAGAAATCTTGTTGGGAACTGTAAGTTTGAGGTCAAGATTCTGCGCTTTCAGGACATCGTTAAAGTTGTCTTTATCGATAGCGATAGGTTCCCGATCTTCAACAGTCCTATCATCTTGACGCAGTGTGAAATCACTCAACACCAGGAGCTTCAAAGGCAGTTCCACCTCTTCCTTGGCATCACCGGTGTCGGGTTTGTACGTAATGTTGACTCGCTCTTTGGGGGCGACGGAAGCTTCCTTGGCCATGCTTCACCTCATGTTTTCGATTCGCAGGAGAAATGCCACTTTTTATCAATACTAGCAGAATATAAATCCGTTTTTGAGAGCTCTGTCAACGCTTCATTGTGATATTTATGAGAAACATTGCAGAGAAAAAAGTTTTCTTTTGCATTAAACCCTTATTTTACGTTGGGAAACCAATCTTAATGGCTTCCGCTGGTGCGATCTTCGTAATGCGCATCAATACCGATACCGTCTTTGTTTTAGCCTCATCATCCTGACCGGCACTGACACCTTCATGAACTGCCAACAATCCACGCAGAGCCAAAGCAGGATCAAACCGTTCCAAATCATGCGCATCAATGACTTCAACGATTTCATCGAGCAATGGTCCAGCCAAACTATTCTGCCCAAGCAGAAACAACGCCCGGGCAACGTTGATCGTCCACAACAATCGTTCTCGACCCGATGCACCGGCTGCACGTTTGGCTTGCAATAAAGCCAACGCTTCCGGCCCCTTTTGGCTGCGCAACAATTTTTTGGCCTCATTAAATCCTTCGGCCACAGACTGTTCCAAGTCATCCCCCCCGGACGGGGTTGCAGCATCTCCATTGGCCAGACTCAAAGTTTTCAACCAGGCTTTCGTATCGGCATCGGCAAACGGGGTTCCGTCATTAAAGCTAAGATTCTCCACTCCTTTCAGCCGTTCAACATACAACATGGTTTCAATCTTGATCCCATTGAGCGCCGGGGCAAATACCGGCCCCATGTTTTCCAGCGCCTGCGCCGACAACCGGGTCAAATCGAGCCAAAAACGATATTGGGTAATTCGTGACTCCGACGCTTCGAGCGCACCCTGAAAATTACCGGAGGACAAAAGCGTTTTAATAGAAGAAAGAACCGCCGCCTCTGGTGGAGGAAGCATGGTTTTCCCGTCTTCGGCCGGCGGCAATCCCTTTACCGGCATCCAAGCTGCCAGGCGTATCAATCGGTATGGGGAAGGCGAGGCTGGGATTTTGTTAAGATAATACTGCGCGACATCGACAAGACGTCCCAACGCTTCGGCGGCAGCGTGATCAGCATCGCTATCCGACGCAATCGGACCAGCCGATTCCGCAGGTGCAGACGCTGGTGCGGCAGCAGGAGCAGGCGTTGATGGTCGTGCCGGAGCTGATGGCGTCGCGGTAGTCGAAGCCTCTGCGGGAGCCGAGTCAGCCCCCTCGGTTGCAGCCTCCTGTGGAGCCGGCTCAGGCTCTGGTGGCGGAGGCGGAGCCGAAACAGGAAGATTCCCCAACCGGTTGAGCAAGGGGAGTAGCGGCGGCATGTCATCGTATCCCGCACTCAACGCTTCGTCCAAAGCGTTCACATTGTCGGTAATTGTGGCCACGGTATCATGGGGAAGCTCGTCGCCATGATAATTTTCCGTGAACGCATTCATATGGTCAAGCCACCAGCTTATGGCATTGATGCGCCCTCGCTTCCGCTTCTTGGCCGGAAACATACCATCCCAATACGTAACGACAAGATCACGTAAGATTGTAGAACCCGTCATCATGCCGTCAAAATTCTCGGTTTGCACAAGGGCTTCGGCCAAGTAGACAGTAACGAGTAAATCTTTTGATTTATTTGATAAAATATCGGTAGACATTTCAATAACGCGCTTCCAGTCAATAACACCACCTGAGGTGGCATCGGAAAGCTTCCCGATTTCAGTTTGCAATTCATCGTAAGTCGGGTCGTAACGGATGTCTTCACCAACAGGAGAATCTCCGGCAATGGGCGCTTTACCCAGTTCGATCAATTCCATGGTCGATCCTTCAAGAGCGTTGAACTTCAATACCAATTGTCGTGTTTCTACCCTCATATCGCATCTCAGCGCAAAAGAAATCTCGCGTTTGATGCTGACAACTTTAAGGGGACAGGCGAATTATGTATTCGAGGAAAGGGAGATGCCCGTTTGATAAGCAAATGCATCTGCGCAGAACGCTTTGGAGTTAGAATAGATATTCTGCGAAAAACTGAAGCAATTTTCAGGAAAATAAAAACCGATACGTCTTACAAAACGAGGAAGGGATACAACATCAAGCGAAAGGAAAAAGTAAATGAAGAATATTCTGGAAAAGATCTCAATTCGAGTCTATCTTGATGAGGATTAGAATTCTTCTACCAATCGTTTCATCGCGTAAAATTCTAATCCGTCAATTTTACGAGGAAAACGTTTCCGGCCTTTCGTGTGGGAAACCCTCCCAAGTAACGCCGTCACGAACTCTTTGCTGCCGATAACGCCACTGTCTGTAAACCAGCGCGTTCGCAAGAGCATTCGATCAACTCGAGTATACACATATCCTTCGGATCGAGCCCGCTCAACAATATGCGAAGCCAAAGATTTGCCATGAACGGAATCAAGTGCGCCGGTTTCGTAAAGAAAGCGACGGTAGAGAACAAGGCGTTCGTTTATGTCCTCAATATCCCAATCAGCCAAACCAAAATCAAGGCTGAGCAAGCCGTCAACATTGCCAGTCTGCGCATGATGTCCGATGGAGCTCCATCGATAATCTTCAGGTCGTTGCACCAACCCGGCACGGATGGGGTTGAGATCAATATACGCCAAACAATGAACCAACGTCCGACCATCCTGAACAACAACGCTTTTGAAGCGCTCCCCCCAAAAATATCCACGTCGATCATGCCGTTTATTGTAATACCTTGAAAACGTTTGCTTTACCTCACGCATGAACTCGGAAAGACTCGCCCATTTCCTCCGGCATCGCTCCAGACTCGCCGCCGTCACAGGAGCATCCGGCCCATAGACAAGATGATACCGCTGTACCACGTCATCATCGGTCATCATTTCGGCTGGCATCATGCGTACAAGTAAATGAAAATGATTTCCCATAATGCAAAAGCCAAGCACTTCGGCAAAATACACGGCGGCAAATCGAGTAATACATTGCAGGAGGAATTCCTTCTCAGCATTGCCAAGGGGGAAACCGTCCAATGCCGTACGAGACATGACATGATAAACGGTCGGTTGATCATCACAAACCAGACGAGCAAGGCGCGGCATAATGACAGTCCTCAAATGCATTAAATGGGAACGCGGACGAGACACATGACGTTAAAGCAAGCAACACCCTGCCGTAATACCCCAACCACGTCAACATAATTTGCCTGTCCCTATTTCTCTTCCGGCCGAAGCCGGTTAGAGAGTGTTGCGATTGCCGCGATCCCATTTGACGGCGAGTTGGGCCAGGCGGGTGAGGCGTTCATCAACCAACGCATAGAGGCTATCCAGCGCGAAGAGGCCCGGCCTATGGGGATCAAGGCCGGCGGGCAGACCGGTCAACAATTCCATCGCCTGTTCGATGTTTTCCACCGGATAGATATGGAACTGTCCTGCCTTGACGGCATCGATAACATCCGGATGCAGCATAAGGTTCACCACATTATCTTTCGGAATCAGCACTCCTTGTGAGCCCGTCAGGCCGCGGCGTTTACAGACCGCGAAAAAGCCTTCGATCTTCTGATTCACCCCGCCGACCGCCAGAATAGCGCCCGACTGGCTGACAGCGCCGGTAAACGCAAACCCAAGATGAATTGGCCGTTCCGCTAACGCCGACAGCAACGCCGCCAGTTCCGCTCCCGATGCCGAGTCGCCTTCCACTTCCACGTAGCTTTGCTCGAAGCAGAGCGCACCGGTGAGCACCAGCGGTTTGTCTCGCGCAAACAAGCTAATGAGATAGCTCTTCAAGATCATCATGGCCTTGGTATGGATCGGCCCGCCAAGCTCAGCTTCTCGTTCCAAATCGAGGATGCCGCCATGCCCCACGCCGACGGTACAGGCAATCTGGTGCGGCAACCCGAACGCATGATCACCGAACATACGCACGGCCAACCCGTTCACCCGACCAATGGCTTGGCCCGTGGTGGAGACCTTGATCATCTCACGGTCATATTCACTCAAAAATTCTTCTTGAAACAAATCATTCCGGAACAGCGCGGCCCGGCGTGCCGTCTCCACATCGACGTCATCAACAGCAGCCTTTTGTTGTCCCGCAGCGATTGCCGAAGCTTCAATCAACAATTCCCGCAACAACGGGAAATGCAGCGACAGCTTTTCCTGGTCATCGGCCATGCTCGACAGATGTTCGATAAGTGCAGCTTGTCCCTTGCGACTGAATGGCAGCAGCTTGTCCGAAGACAAAATACCATTGATCACCGCCAGAATATGACCAATATTTTCCGACGTCCGATCGACATCATTCTGCATGTGTGCTTTGATCTTGAACAATTTGCGGAAACGTTCTTCGCCGTACAATAAGTACTCGTACTCCTCGTCCGTCCCCACAAGAATGACCCGTACCTTGGCTGGCATGGCTTCGGGTTCAATCGTTTTGGTCCGCGTTTGTTCCCCAGACTCGGCCGGGTCTTCCACCGGAGAACGTCCCAAGCGCAACGCACGCAGCAGTGCTTCCCACGCAGAACCTTGATGGCGCAGCAAATCATCAATCTTGATGATCAGATATCCACCGTGCGCTTTATGTAACGAACCGGCCTTAATAAGCCGATATGACGTGAAGAGCGCCCCCATCTCAGATTCGCGCTCAATGGATCCCATAAGGTTGAAATAGGCAGGATTCCCCTCGATAATAACGGGAGCCCCCGTCGTCTGACTGTTATCGACAAAAACATTGATTTCGTATCGATCCAGAACGTCATCACCTGCCTGCGCTTGATCAAAGCTCTGTGCAGCACTCTCACCACGCGGCAAGAACGCATCGAGATTATCGAGAATATCTTCCCGTAATCCCTCGAAATACTCCGCCGCGTCCTTGACGTGTCCATGCCGTTCAATGAGCGGGTCAAGAAATTCAGACAGCACCTGATCGGCCGTGTCGCGTTCAAGACGTTTTTCTTGCTCGCGGTATCCCCGATCTTCTTTGTTCACTCGACGCATAATGTCGCTGAACTGATCCATCATATTTTCAATCTTGGCACGCAAGCTCTTCTTCATTTCCGAAGGCAAGCGTTCAAAATCCTCGCCCCCGACAGCCTTGCCTTCGATAACCGGATACAACGTCACCGTTCCCGATTCCTCGAAGTCCATGCTAAACCCTTCTTCCCTCGCCAAATCTTCCATTTCTGCATGGAGATCTTCACGTATGGTCTGATGGGTTTTCGCAAGCATGTTTTGTTTGGCCACATGAGACTCTTGTTCGAACCGCATGGGGATCTCTTCACGCAGGTTGTCTATCACTTCCGCCAGTTCGGCTTTCAGTGCTTTGCCCTGCCCTGGATCGAGCGAAATAATTTTCGGTTTGTCCGGATCATCAAAATTATAAACATAGACGAAGTCCGGCGGTGTCGGGGCGGCTTTCGCCACTGGTTCAAAAAATTCCTTGAGGAACCGAGTCCGGCCCAAATGAGGATCGCCAGCTAAATAAATATTGTATTCCGGGCTGTCGATGGTGAGCGCTGTTTTCAGCGCTGTGGCTGCGCGAGGATGCAATGCGGCTAACGGTTGACCAGTAATTTCAACAGAGCCTTCGGCCACCGGCAGACTATCCAAAGCGCACGCGGCGCGAAGTTGTTCGGGGGACAAAGGCGACGGTAATGAGCGCGTCATGTGATATACTCGGGGAATGAAAGGATGAAATATCGATTATGCAACAACGCCGCACAAGCGGCGTGAGACATCAAGACATCGGGAATCGTATAGACTAGAAATTTCCCCTGAGATTGTCACGTTTTTTATTGAAGACGTGGTGCATTCGCCCAAACAGCTTGCCAGGTTGTATAGACTGCCATGGGCAACTGAACGAGCACAGGATGTAACGCGGGGTCAAGCCGTTCGACAACCTGCTCAAGCTGGGCTTGTGTCATCGCGGTACATCCCGATGTTCCACGGCCGGAAGGCGAGACAACGTGAAGAAAAATACATGACCCTATCCCCGGCTTTGCAGGAGAAGGATTATGTTCAACAAAAACACCCAATCGATATTGTCCATCAGGCCGCATCATATTTTCACTGGATCGCCAGTCTTTGTCTGCTGACGAAGCACGAGCGAAACGATTATACATGCGGCTCGCTCCATCATCGACACACACTATATCCTGATGTGTCGCAACAAACGGCATAGCCAATCCTGGACGATGCGTTTCTCCAAATACGAACGACAGATCGAACACTCCAGCCGGAGAACGCAAGTCCCCTTCCCGTTTCTCCGGTCCATCCAGGCCCTCCGGTCGCCCCACCCCATGACGTCCGACGCCCCATCCCATTCCAGCTAATCCCAACATGACATTATACGGTCCCGCGACCATTCGCCACGGAGCGGTGAGCGTATCGCGTTGAAACACCATGAGCCGCCCACGAGAACGCTTCCAACCAGACGATGTCACGACGACACATTGCCGGCTCGTCGACATGGCACCCGCGGTCTCACTGTCCTGCAGCTTCAAGTCATTCATGCCCGCATGGCAGACGACAGGGCCAACCACAAGCCACGCTAAAAAAAGAAATACGATACACTGCACTTTCATCGCATCATTTCCCATCAAACAACGTATCATAATGCCCATGGACTCTGCCTTTCCCGGTCACATGCCGACGGCTTCGATCCAATGCCGCACGTACCGCCTTTGCAAGCGGGGAAGCTGCGACGGGTTTATAAACCACATCCGTCAGCCCTTGTTCGATAACATCGGCCTTCAGGAAACGTCCGGTAAATCCTGTCAGGACGATAATCGGTAAATCCGGGCGAATGGACAGAACTTTTTTCGCCAATTCAAAACCGTTCATCTCCGGCATGAGATGATCCGTCACCAATAGATCGAACGCATCAGGCTCAGCCTGGACCATGGCTGCGGCCCGAACAGGATTTTTCACCGCACTCACGGTATACCCCAGTCGTTCCAACGTGGTGGAACACGACGCCAAGGAATGTCCCCGATCGTCGACAATAAGAATGTGTTCTCGTCCTCTTGGCAGCGGGTCGATCGGCTTGGGGTCATGCCTTTCATTGGTCGCTGATATCGCGGGGAAATAGATATGAACGGTTGTCCCTTGATCCAACTCGCTTTCTATCCAGACCGCTCCGCCAAGCGATTTCACAATGCCATGGACCGTAGCCAACCCCATCCCCGTACCTTCACCAGGTTTCTTCGTGGTAAAAAACGGTTCAAACACGCGATCGACGATATCCGAATTCATTCCATGACCGCTATCGGTCACATCCAAACATAAATAGCTTCCTGGTCGCACTTCGGGACTACGAGCTTGGGTTTTCGGATTGACAATGTCTCTATGCTGCAAGCGCAAGGACAACCTTCCGCCGCGTAATCCCATGGCATGCGTGGCATTTGTGCAGAGATTCATAACGATTTGATGTATCTGCGCCGGCCCTGCCAAAACCTGATACCCCGCGTCATCAAGATCTTGCTCAATTTCTACAGACGGTGGCAAACTGGCTCGAATAAGCTTGAGCGTTTCTTTGATGACCGGCGCCAAAAACAAGGGATGCCTCGCCTCTTCTCCCTGACGACTAAACGTCAAAATTTGCTTAATAAGGTCGCGGGCTTGTTCCCCTGCTCGTATAACATCCTCAAGCGGCCCACGAATTGGGGCGTCCTCATCGATATCAAACAGTGCAATTTCAGTATTCAAAATGATCGGAGTCAAAATATTGTTGAAATCATGAGCAATGCCACCAGCAAGCGTACCAATGGCTTCAAGTTTTTGGCTTTGCCGTAATCGGTCTTCCAACCGGTCTTCATACGTGACGTCACGTGCCAGTATAATATATGAAGTGACCCGACCGAAATCGTCACGAACCGGAGCAATAACCGTTTCCACCACAAATGGAGCGTCACGTTTTCCTCGGACAAGTCCGGACCACTCGGCATGCAGTTCGATTTCCGACTGAATAGCCTCTTCCATAGATGGATCGGGCGTGGCATTGGACAAGGCAAACACATTGCGGCCGATAATATCTTTGGGGTGGACCCCAATGATTTCACCAAACGCCGGATTCGCATATTCGACTTGCCAGATACTATTGGTGATGACGACACCTTCGGCCGATTGCTCCACGGCGGCAACAAGCAGCATACGTTCATCTTCGGCTCGTCGTCTCGCCGTGACATCTTCAGCGATACCTTCCACTCGGACAAACCGGCCGGACTCATCGCGCACCGCATTAGCGGTCAAAGATAACCAAATATGCCGACCATCCTTCCGTACTGCTCGCACTTCATACCCCTGCACCCGACTATAATCTTCTAAGATGTGCATAAGGGCTTCCCGGTCTAACAAATCGTCATAAATCACCCTGGCGAGGTCATCGACTTGCAGAATGTCCTCAACGCTGTCGTAGCCAAGAATACGAGCCATGGCCGGGTTGGCATTGAGAAAACGACCTTCCGGTGTGCTTTGAAAAATCCCCCCCGAAATATGCTCGAAAAGCTCACGATACTTTTTCTCACTCTCGCGTAAGGCCGCTTCAGTACGTTTGTACTCCTCGATATCCATGTGCGAACCGACCAAACGCGTGGGGCGTCCTTCATCCCACTCCATCACCCGCCCCCGAGACAATGTCCAGCGCCAGCCGCCTTCTCGGGTTTTGAGGCGCATCTCACATCGAAAAAAAGCTGTTTCCCCAGATGCATGTGCGGCAAACAGCTTCTGCACGCGATGCATGTCCTCGGGATGAATCAATGATTTCCAGAACTCAATCTGGTCCTGCTCTTGCGACGCGGCATAGCCCAAACGCTCCACCCATCCCGGGCTGGTGTACATTGCCCCCGTTGTCAAATAAAAGTCGAATACACCGTCTGAAGTTGCTTCGAGAGCCAAACGTAAACGCGTTTCACTTTCTTTCAATGCTTCTTCGGCCAAAAGAGCATCCGTGACGTCATTTCCTGAAACAATGCTGCGGCCATCGGCAAGATACATAATATGAAAATCGATGGACCGCGCCTCGCCATCTTTCCGATGAATCGTAAATCGTCGTCGACTTTTCCCCTGACTTCGATCGCCTTGCCATACGTATTGAACAAATGTCCGATAGGTCGGATCGGGATAGGCCTTTATCAACCACGTATCCAAATCCGGCACGTCTTCCAGTGTATATCCCGTTATGGCCGTAAAGGCGCTGTTCGCAAAAAGCAGCAAGTTATCCCGGCCCAAAACCACAGCCAGAACCGGTAAATTCTCCAAGGCAGCCAGCAGGGTATCTTTTTCTCGACGAAGTGTTTCCCGAAGTCGCGTGAGTTGACGATGGGTACGGGCTCTGACCGCATCGGGGTCTGTTTTGGGAGAATCGGCAGGGGCTTGTCCATCCATCCCGAATGACCCGTCATTTCTCCCTGCGGACACAAAAGTTCCCTGCGGTGCATGGATTGCCGCGATATCCCACCCCACTCCAGACGCGTCACACATGCTGAAAACAAGTGGTTCTTTTTCTGGTTTCAGATCGCGTATCGGACAAAATGGACAGGGTTCGCCGCGATGAAAAAACACTTCATGACATGGCCAAGACGAAATCTCCTTGTCGATATCAATAACAGCCGCCTGGCGTGCCACGTCGTTCATCCAGACCACACGCATGTGCCGATCCAAAAGAAAAACTTTATCCGTCAATGCATTCAGCAGGCGGGCAACCAAGTCATTATCATGTATCGAAGATCCGCTTTCCGCCAGCTCTTTGATCAGTTTTGCGCGATCGACTCCCGACATGTGTTTCCTATTTGTTACGAAAAGGTTTTATGAAACGGCTTGACCGAAAGCGACGAACAGGCATATCCAGATAAGCATGAAAAAACATGCCGCCGGCATCGCTACGGCGCATTATGCGAAAAAGGAGAATCTCATGAGCGAACGTAAAGGCATCATCACCTTTCAAGGTAACGAACTGACTCTTTTGGGAACCCCCGTCAAGGTTGGAGACAAAGCGCCGGCAGTCACACTGCTTGGTAACGACCTGAGCCCGGTGAACCTGGCCGATTACATTGGCAAACCTCTCATTCTTTCGGCTGTTCCGTCTCTTGATACCCCGGTTTGCGATATGGAAACCCGCCGCTTCAATCAGGAAGCGGCCAACCTCTCAGATGACATTGCCATTTTGACAGTCAGCATGGACCTGCCGTTTGCCCAAGCGCGTTGGTGTGCTGCTGCCGGTATCGACAAGGTCAAAACCGTATCCGACCACAAAGACGCGGCTTTTGGTGAAGCGTATGGCGTTCTTATCAAAGAACTCCGACTGCTCACCCGTGCCGTCTTCGTTGTCGATCGCGAAGGAACCATCGCATACATTGAAGTTGTTCCCGAAATTACCAACGAACCCAACTATGATGCTGCCTTGGAAGCTGTGAAAAAAATCGCCTAAGGGCGATATATACAGAGCAAGAAGTGGAAGTTCCCCTTCCACTTCTTGCTTTCCCTGACCTCTATCCCTTCTGCTTGTCGCGAAAGTTTTTTGAAAAAGGGATCGAGGGCTGTTCTGCACGCATGAGGCATCTCCCACCGCACTACAAAAGGAGCGACGCATGTCGACATTGACCGAGTCTGGGGCTTGGAAAGCGCTTCTGGCGCATTATGAAGAAATAAAAAACGTTCGTATGCGTGACCTGTTCGCCGAAGATACAGGCCGATTCGATGCGTTTTCCCTGCAACTGGACGACATTATCTTCGATTATTCCAAAAACCGGATTACCGCCGAAACCATGGAAAAATTATGTGCACTCGCCCAAGAACGCGGTGTACCCGACATGATTGAAGCCATGTTTTCAGGTAAAAAAATCAATGTCACAGAAAACCGGGCCGTTTTGCATATCGCGTTGCGCAATCGTTCCAATACTCCCATCATGGTTGACGGCGAGGATGTCATGCCTGCGGTCAACGCGGTGCTGGACAAAATGGAACGATTTACAGAACAGGTCCGTTCAGGAGCGTGGAAAGGATATACCGGCAAATCCATCACCGATGTCGTCAACATCGGTATCGGCGGTTCTGATCTCGGCCCTGTCATGGCAACCCAGGCGCTGGCACATTACTGCGGAAACCTGAAAACGCATTTCGTTTCCAATGTCGATGGGACGCATTTTGCCGAAACGGCGAAACACCTTGATCCTGAAACGACACTGTTCATTATCGCTTCCAAAACATTCACCACACAGGAAACCATGACCAATGCGGCCACGGCACGAGCCTGGTTGCTTGAATCGCTCCACGACAACGCTGCTATCGCCCGGCATTTTGTGGCCTTGTCCACCAATACGGAAAAAGTCGCTGAATTCGGCATCGACACGCAGAACATGTTCGAGTTTTGGGATTGGGTCGGCGGGCGCTATTCTTTGTGGTCCGCGATTGGTTTGTCCATTGCCCTGGCTATCGGGATGGAGAACTTCAAAGAACTCCTTGCCGGGGCGCATGCCGTGGACAACCATTTCCGCACCACTCCCCTTGAACGTAATATCCCGGTTATCATGGGGTTGCTCGGTGTATGGTACAATAATCTCTTCGGTGCACAATCACAGGCCATCTTGCCTTATGACCAATACCTCCACCGATTTCCCGCGTATTTCCAACAGGGTGATATGGAGAGCAACGGCAAAGGCGTGACCAAAGACGGTGTGTTTGTAGACTACTCTACCGGTCCCATCATCTGGGGCGAACCCGGCACGAACGGACAGCATGCCTTTTATCAGCTCATCCACCAGGGAACGAAGCTTATTCCATGCGACTTCATTGTCCCTGCCAAGAGCTTGAACCCACTTGGTGACCACCATCGCCTGCTTGTTTCCAACTTCCTTGCCCAAACTGAAGCCCTCATGAAAGGCAAAACCGAAGAAGAAGCCAAGCAAGAACTTTCGGCCAAAGGCATTACCGGGGAAGAACTCGATCGTTTGGCCAAGGCAAAAACCTTTCCAGGTAACCGACCGACCAATTCGATTCTTTTTGAAAAATTGACGCCGAATACGCTTGGAAAGCTCATTGCCCTGTACGAACACAAAATCTTCACGCAAGGCATCATCTGGAACATCAACTCATTCGACCAGATGGGTGTGGAACTCGGCAAAAAACTGGCCATCGACATCCAAGGCGAACTTCTCGATGACACGCCCGTTACAAGCCATGACAGCTCGACCAATGGTCTCATCAATGCCTTCAAGACCATGCGATAGTGATTGATCAGTATGAAACGAGTATGGCCCTTCGTATCGACGGAGGGCCATACTGTTGATGATATTGTGACACGACGGCTAAATGGAAATCGCTCGCGGTCCCTCGCCTTCCTGTGCTTCGGCTTTAAGTTGATTAACGAGGCGATGCATTACTTCGGTTTGATCATTGAGCTCTGCAATCGCTCGTGCGGCTTCATTCATAGCGCGGGCAGTTTCACTGGAAATAATGTTAATTTCATCAATGGAGCGGTTTATTTCCTCGGTCGTCGATGATTGTTCCTCGGCAGCCGTGGCAATGGTCCGAATCTGATCTGCTGATTCTTCAGAACCACGCAAAATAGCACTGATAGACGCTTCAGCCTCAATGGCTTCGGTCCGCGATTTTTCAATCGTATGCTTGGCTATATCCATGCCTTCAAGCGTTCCATTCACTCCCTTTTGTATAGCAGAGACCGATTGGCTGACTTCTTTGGTTGCAAGCATCGTTTTTTCTGCAAGTTTACGGACTTCATCGGCGACAACGGCAAACCCTCGACCCGCTTCACCGGCACGCGCCGCCTCAATTGCTGCGTTTAAGGCAAGAAGGTTGGTCTGGTCGGCAATATCGTCAATGGTCTGGGCAATGGAACCAATAGCGTCAGCTTTACGCGATAAATCTGAGACCGCTTCATACACTCCATTGAACCGAGTATGAATATCCTCGACGTCTGTCTTAACCTCAGCGACCAGTTCCGCACCTTTTTGCGCCGCCTTACGGCTTTCTTCAGCATTCTGGGCTGTGGTTTCGGCATTCTTGGCAATTTCAAGCACCGAGGCGGTCATTTGCTCCATTGCAGTCGCGGTCTGTCCCACACGATCAGCCTGGACTTCTGCCCCCCGGCTCGATTCTTCGATTTGCGAAGACAATTCCGAGGCCGCAGAAGACACCACTGCGGTCACTCCATCAAGCTGATCGGCAGCATATGCAAGCCCTTCCTTTCGAGCCACCGCCGCTTGTTCCAAGGCGTCTTGCGCTTGTATTCGTGCTTCTTCAGCTTGTTCTGTCCGCTTTTCGGCAACTCGACATTGATTTTCGATCTCGGTAATATTGGATTTCAGCTTCTCTACCATACCATTCAGTGCGGCCTGCATCACCGCGATTTCGTCATGCCCTTTTGGAGAAAGCATTACATCCAGGTCACCGGAAGCCACACGATCAATCGCAAAAGCAGTTTTCTCTATCGGCTTAGAGATGAAGCCGGAGAGCACGTAAAGACAGACCAACGCAACAAACAGGCTCACGGCCACTATGCCGATCGCGTGCCAAACCGTTGTTGTTGATTTGGCAAAGACAGCCGATTTCGGCACTTTGATAAGCAGCATCCATACGGTCGGCGAACTGGAAAATCGGATGGGCATTGAGACATACAATTCGTCACCATAAGACTTTACCTCCATCTTCATATCCGCACTAATAGTATAATGCTTCAATTCACCCCCCTCAGCTTCAAGATACTCATCAAGGGGTTTTCCAGCTAAATGAGGTCTCCCTGTCACGGCAGCTATTATTCCTGATTCGCTGACAAGAGCTAACTCTGGTTGTATGCCCAACACTTGGACATTATCGACGAGTCCTTGAAGAAAACTTCCATCAAGGTCGACCCCAACAACACCTAAGGCCCGATTATTTTTGCGTGTTGGGACGGGAACGGACAAACTGACCACCATTGTTTGTTTACCGCCAATATCATAGACAAATGGATCGATAACCAACGCATTGCCCGTATTACGTGGATTGGTATACCATCCACTGTCCGGGTTAGCGTCTTCATATGTATTGCACGGCTCCACATGTAATCCACCAACGCGATTCCAGTACGATATAAATCTTCCTGTGGCATCATGCCCTGGTTTATTTTTCCATACTTCGTCCTTGCCATCGAACGCATTTCGTTCCCATACCGTCCATATTCCAAGAATGCTTGTTTGCCTTTCCAGAACAAACTTCATCATATCTATGGCTAATTTTCTTGAAGTGTCATCATTTTTATCAAGCATGCCATCAAATATGCTTGCGACAGTTCGTGCTGTATTTATCCCTTTGTCGAAATCATTTTGAACAATTGAAGCTTGCTGAACCGAACTCGCCTTGATAGATTCAATTGCTGTATCTAATGCCTGCTGTCGCAATGCATATAGAAGATATAATGAAATAACAAGAAGCATAGCAACTATGCTTATGCCAGACCACATCGTAATTTTGAATCGCACCGATGTCATCTTCATTCTTCTTCCTCTCTGTTACAAACGTTACTCTCTGTTGATAGTACTCTTTTATTAGAATAAAAAAAGTACACTATTTTTTTTATTACACACAAAACATCTGTCGTACAAGATGTCAGATTCATTTCTCTCAACAAATTTATTCAAAATAAACTCTATACGTTTCATATCCATGACGGAACGAAGTTTTACTCAATTCTGGGAATCCCCCCTTGACAGCAACCTCCAGTTTTCGTAATTCTATACATCAAGATATCTTGATATTTAAATACATGAAAGCGATTACCTACTTTAAAGCACTTGCCGACGAGACACGTCTTCGTCTTCTCCACCTTCTGGTCAACCATGAGTTGTCCGTGGGAGAAATCGTTACGGTCCTTGAGATGGGGCAATCACGCGTTTCACGCCATCTTAAAATTCTGGCCGAAGCGGATCTTGTTGAGCATCGTCGTGATGGATTGTGGGTTTTTTACCGCGCCGTTGAGGATGGGCCCGGACGTGAATTTATCAACGCCGTCAGCTACCTTATGCGGGAAGAGGATGCCTTGCGCGACGACCTTCGCCGAGCCGAAGAAGTCATGCGTGAACGCGCGCAACGCATCAAACAATTTTTCAATAACATTGCGGCCGATTGGTCCAAGCTATCACAGCAAGTTCTAGGTGATCTCACCATTGCAGACGAGGTTCTGTCTCGCATGCCGTCTCCTTGTCAGGTTGCGGCAGATCTTGGTTGCGGTACGGGAGAATTACTTGAAGCACTCATGACGAAAGCCAATACGGTCATCGGGGTGGATTCGTCTCCCAAAATGCTCGAACTCGCGGAAAAGCGTCTCCATACAGAGCTGGCGAGTCTCCGCATGGGATCGCTTGAGCACCTACCGTTGCGCGATGCTGAAGCCGATTTCATCGTCATCAGCCTTGTTTTACATCACTTACCCAAACCATCGGAAGGACTTCGCGAAGCATGGCGAGTCTTAGCACAGGGTGGACAACTCGTTGTTGTTGAATTTCGTAAACATGAAAATGAATTTATGCGCTCCAAATTTGGAGATCGCTGGCTTGGCTTCACCGACGAAGACATGCAAAGCTGGCTTTCGTCCGCCGGTTTTTACACGCGAGAAACAGCCGCATTTTCAGCCAACCGAGGGATGAAGGTCGGCCTGTACCTTGCTGAAAAAGCAAAATAAGGCGCTGAACCTCTTCTCGGAATCCGTGAAAACCAACGCACACGCGCCGTACAGTGTGTGTTCTCTCACAACACAAAAAATGTTTTCTACGAGACTGCAAACCCGAAACTTCAGGGAGAACCAATTATGAGCGAACGCAAAACACCCGCCCTTGACCTGTCCCTTAAAAACAAAGTTGCCGATATGAGCCTGGCAGACTGGGGACGCAAGGAAATGCAACTTTCCGAAAACGAGATGCCCGGTCTTATGGCCGTTCGTGCCAAATACGGCCCGGAAAAGCCTTTGAAAGGCCTCAAGGTTACCGGCTCGTTGCACATGACTATCCAGACAGCCATGCTGATTGAGACACTGTATGAACTCGGTGCCGACATCCGCTGGGCTTCGTGTAATATTTATTCGACGCAGGATCACGCCGCGGCCGCTATTGCCGCTGCTGGAACGGCCGCCGTTTTTGCCTGGAAGGGCGAAACGTTGGAAGAGTACTGGTGGTGTACGGAAATGGCTCTGACCTGGCCCGATGGTTCCGGTCCTGACCTCATCGTTGACGACGGCGGTGACGCCACGCTGCTTATTCACCACGGTGTCAAATGCGAAAAAGATACTTCCCTGCTCTCCACCCCCGTGGACAACAAGGAATTCCAAATTATCATGAATCGCCTGGCCGATTCGGTTGCCGAAACTCCCGACAAATGGACCAAGATTGCCGACGTCTGCCGCGGTGTTTCCGAAGAAACCACCACCGGCGTCCATCGCCTTTATCAGATGCACAAGGAAGGCACGCTGCTCTTCCCGGCTATCAACGTCAACGACTCGGTCACCAAATCCAAATTCGACAACTTGTACGGCTGCCGCGAGTCGCTGGCCGACGGAATCAAACGTGCGACCGATATCATGATTGCCGGTAAAGTTGCCGTCGTGGCTGGTTATGGCGACGTCGGTAAAGGCAGCGCCCAGTCCATGAAAGGTTTTGGTGCCCGTGTTATCGTAACGGAAATCGATCCCATCTGCGCCCTGCAGGCCTCCATGGAAGGCTTTGAAGTCATGAAGATGGACGACGCGGCCAAACTCGGCGACATTTTCATCACCACCACAGGCAACTGCGATGTCGTTACCGGTGCTCACATGGAAATGATGAAAAACGAAGCCATTGTCTGCAACATCGGTCACTTCGACAGCGAAGTAGACATGCACTACCTCGAAACGACCGAAGGCTGCACCAAAGAAACCGTCAAGCCGCAAGTCGACAAGTGGACCATCAAATCGGGTCGTTCCATCATCATTCTGGCCGAAGGCCGTCTGGTCAACCTCGGCTGCGCCACGGGCCACCCGAGCTTTGTTATGTCCAACAGCTTCACCAACCAGAGCTTGGCGCAGATTGAATTGGCCACCAAGAAATACGAGCCCGGCGTTTACGTCCTGCCCAAAAAGCTCGACGAAGAAGTCGCCCGTCTCCACCTGCAACGTCTGGGCGTCCAACTCGACACCCTGACCGAAAAGCAGGCCACCTACCTCGGTATCCCCAAAGAAGGCCCCTTCAAGCCTGATCACTACCGCTACTAATCCTATTCGAGCAGACGGAAACACAATCGCCCCGGATGACAAACGTCATTCGGGGCGTTTTTTTACTGCGAATAGACTTCACTGATTATTCGATATTGCTTTTCAATTCTTCTCCCTAGAGAAAATGACTACAGGCCCTCTTAAAGGAGATAAATACTTCACAACCCCAGCCATTCATCAATCTTTTTCGACAACCAGAACGATTTTATTATGTTCTTAAACAGAACTCTTCCAATCCACGAGTCAACGGCTTCACTGATAAGTACATCGACACGGGCCATAATATGGGATTTCAAATTACTCCGGAGCGCCCGCGGGATGTCGGTCACACGTGCTCCGGATATGTCTGGTCCTTTAGCGATATCATTCTCGAAAGACAGTGCAGTTAACGGAAGCTCATCAGAAGAATTCGCGGGCTTCATGAGCCCTTTAAGGCATTCACGGGCTTTTTCGCGACCAACTTCATAGTCGAAATGCCGAAATTTGATGTCAAAGAATCCCATAAACGACACCATCTTATCACCGGCAAGTTCCTGATCTTCTGCTGTGATGCAGTAGACTTTCATTCGATCACGTGCCCCAAGGTTCGCGGCTTTTTCTAACACGAGAACAGACTTGAGCCATGTACGTTGGACGTCTTCACCATCTTCGGCCAGTGAACTCCACTCTTTTCCATATTGCTGTTGCAACCGGGTCCACGCATCATCCCGCCTCTCACCATCTGACAATTGACCATCTTCATTATATAATGCATTTAATATGACATCAGCCACATGCTCGAATTCACCGATCTGTTCCTTCTTCCCTTGCATAAGCGCCTTAAGTTCTTCTGCTCGTTTATCAAGCAACTTGACTTCGGCATTGTAGCGGTCCGTCATGATCCAGTCCTGAAACCGAGCTTGATTGTAGATACCGTTCACCAAGGCCTCGGCTGTCGGGAAGAACGTGGCATTCGTGTCATGAAACGCGGCTTTACGTACAGAACTTTTGCTGTGCGGTGAGATATAGAGATAGAACCGACGCGTATCGTTTTTTCGTGTTGGATCAATTGCATTGACGAATCGTTTGGCCATACCGAGCGGCTCATTTTGGAAGGTTCCTCCATCAAGGTAGGCAAACTTCCCTCCTGCCGCAGAAAATGGCTCTGACCCGTCGTATGCCTCTTCCGTACAGTTTCGCTGAACACCACACACGCGAAACGCAAAGGGAAATGCCCCAGAGGCTACGGCAGCCTGTCGAATATGTTCCCATGCCTCTTTTGTATCGTCCAAATCATCGAGTTTGCGGGTAAATCGATCTTGAAAACGCGTGTAAATAAAGTCTGTATCCGTGGGACCGTCCTCGGTCACGGCTGTGAAATCCGTCATGGCACGCCGATAATCGACCCCATTGAGATTCGCTAAGGCCAGGCCGAGATGCAAAGTCCCATCCGAGGCCGGGTGGCGCTCTTTCTTTTGAGGACGAGCGCCATACTCGTATCGGCTCAAGAAGAGTTTTCGTGATATTTCATGGACTGCCGACGAAGATAATAAAGAATATCGAGGATCGTCGTCAGGAGAATCGGCAAGCAAGCGAGTGATATCAGGTTCTTCCACCCATGCCCGATATAAATCGTTTGTATGTGCACCAACGAGTGCACTTTTTTCAAACAAGAGCTTTTGTGCAAGAATAGCGGCTGTCATGCCACCGGCTGATGCGCCCGTAATCACATCAATAATAATACGCTGTTCAGGATTCTTTTGCACATGCGCACTCTCATTGTGGCGCGCTATGGCATTAACAATCTCGTAGAGAACGCCGGCTTCATAGCTTCCTAAGGAAACAGCACCGCTAATGCACACCGCAAGCCGAAAAGGCTCTGTATTCGCAAAGGGCATGGCTCACACTCCTTCACATAAAAAAACGATATTCCAAACTCGATACGACAGCAATAACTTGACAAATATCATCATAAAAATACCAAACCAAAATAGAATAAAATACATCATCTTATCAAGATTTACTTTTTAGAATATCCTTTGTCAACACATCAAAAAGCCATACACACATAACAGAAGAGGACTACCTACATGCATGACAAAAAAAACCAGCAGAGCGACATATCACTCTGCTGGCCATACAGCATACCACATGCAACACCACCTGTAATGCCACTGAATACTAACTCTTTTTCTGTCGCTCCAATTTCACCTGTTGGTAAGCCAATTCGTATTCTTCCGGTAAAGCATGAAACAAATTTTCATCGGCGTCGAATGCATCGACATCAATGTCGGCGTTTTGAGCGGCCAATTCCACATACCGTGTGACATCTGGAAAATTGTTCGGAAAGCCCGGTTCATCGAGTTCTCGGGCCCATTCGAGAGCGCGTTGATACGCAACGTCATCCAAAATTGTCTTGCTCATGACTCAACTCCTCTTTTGCGGTTCTGGCAAATTCGACGTACAGTACTTGCGCGTTATCCTGCGTGAACGTCTTGTCTGCGCTTCGAGACATTCCATATCACAAACACGAAAACGGCGTTGATAGACATCCTTTGGACACCACCATACATCACTAGTAATCATCTGAATACCCTAATACAAAAAGAATGGGGAAATCATGAACGACCTGAGTTGGGATGAATTTGAACGTGTAGAAATTCGCGTCGGAACTATTTTAACGGCTGAACCACTCCCGAAAGCACGCGTACCGGCCTATATTTTGACCATCGATTTTGGCGAACCCGTGGGTATCAGAAAGTCCAGCGCTCGTATCACTGCCCTTTACTCCCCTGAAGAACTGATCGGCCGGCAAATTGTTGGTGTAGTCAACTTCCCCCCCAAGCAAATTGGTTCCATCAAGTCCCAATGTCTTGTCACGGGATTTTATCGAGAAGACGGTGTTGTTTTAGCCGTTCCTGATAAACCGGTTCCAAATGGCTTACGCCTTGGATAAAGCATCGCATGTCCTACACATCGCCTTCATAAATAGCTTTACGACAGAGACGACGTTTAGGTCATGCACGCTGATGTTTTCCATTGCCTGAAAACATCAAGAATAAAAGGAAATATAACTCTATTGCCACAGCACATGTCGTTTATTCCTTCCCTAAACTTATTTAATTGACACATACAAAAGCATCAAAACAATAGATTTTATCTATAACTCACAATACATAAAAAAATGAAGCATGCTTCTACGTCTCTGCACACATCTGACAACACGGAATTGCATACAGCATCCATGCATGCCACGTTAGAATATATTTTTTACCATGCAACCAAGGAGCAACACGCTCGTAATCCCCTCGTTATGCACACATTAACTCACGAAAATAACGAATTATATTTTGCGATAGAGATATACAGCAAGGGCTTTTTTCAGCATGTCATACGATACGAGGGCAAATTTATTTCTCAAAGAACGTTGACAGTCGGTTTTCTCAGACCTACTTGATAACTTCCTCATTACAAAAATAGCCAATCAATGGGAGTATTATCCAATGATCACAATGACCGATCAGGCCAAGGAACGTATTGACGAATATTTTGCCGACAAAGAAAAAATGCCCATCCGTGTTTTTGTAGGCGGTGGTTGCTCCGGAATGGGCCTGCACCTTCGTCTTGAAGAAGCAGCCAGCCCCGAGGATACCACCGTGGAAGCCAGCGGCTACACGTTTATCATGGAAAGCGAATTGCTCGAACAAGCCAAGCCCGTTTCCATCGATATCTCCCCCATGGGATTTGACATTAATTCCTCCATTGAATTCCCCAAGAGCACTGGTGGCTGTGGCTCCTGCACAAGCTGCGGTTAAGCAACACTCCACCTTCTCCAAACACCTCGATTATGTCATTCAAGGCCGGGATACGTCTCGGCCTTTTTTATTGGCTTCATCACGTCGCTTCCAACCAGCCCATGGCACTCCCCCCTTGAGTCGTTCGCCAATTGCCGCTACCTATGTTTTCCCAACACAAAAGGACTTGAGCTATGTTTCCATGCCGACGCGGTACAGACAAGAGCGTTATGACGCTTGTCCGTTTCATCCAAGTATTTTGTCTTCTTGCTTTATGTATCACTCTTCTGACCGGCTGCCAGACCGAAAGCGCCAAGGTAGAAAATAATCAGCTCAATGAAGCACGCCGGGCATATGTCGAGGGCGCGTATTATCACGCTGAAACGTTATTGGAAAAATATCTCGATGAATCGGGCGACCCGATCGGCCGCAAGGAAGCGTGGAATCGCCTTTATGATATCGTTGTCACTGTTCGCGGCGACACCTCTCGCGGTTTGCGCATTCTTCGCGCAATGCGTCTTGAATTCGCCGAAGACAAAGCCCTTGTGGCCGATGCGCATTATCGGGCCGGGGAGCTACATGCTCGAATGGGAGAATCAGAACAGGCCATCCAGGAATGGGAGGACTTTCTCAAACTCATGGACAACCCAAAAACCGAACGTGGTGACGTCATGTTGCGATTGGCCCGCCTATACGCGGGGATGGAACGGTATGATGACGCGCAATCCTGGCTCTCACGGTGCATTGAACAATCACCGAACCCAGAGGAAGTGTTCATTTGCCGTCTTGAGCAAGGACACACCGCATTCCTCATGGGCAATAATGACGAAGCGCTTGAATTCTTTTCTTCACTCGCGCACGACTTGGATCAACAGCACAGTTTGCGACCAGCGACCATCTTTGCGCTAGCGCAGGTCTATGAACGTATGGACAAACGCACGCAAGCTGTCGAGCTGTATGACTCCATCCTGACGACGCACCCCAACCCCAAAGCGGTGCGTCTGCGACTGGAATATCTGCAAACCAAGCAGGCGACCAAGACGAAGAAATAACAAGGCCGGAACCTTCACGCTCCCACACAACGCTGTTTCTCACAATATCCGCCCGTCACATCACATCGCGACGGGGCTCAGTCATCCTCGCATTCTCTCGTTCTGACTCGCCTCAAGATACATCTTTTGCAGATTTGCATTCGTCATACTGTTCGCAAAATGGAGGTACAATAATTTCAGATAGAGGCTATGAATGTGATCGGACTGGGCTTGTCTGTTCTGGATACGTTGAGGCTCCTGAAGTGCCTTCGTGATATATTCAGCCAGACTCGCGGCTCGGTGTGTATCACGGTGCCCAGCGTCAATAGCGGCGACGGCACGAGCAGCAGTTGCCGCGCGCAAATCGTCATCTTCGAGAAGTCGAGCCGCAACGGCTGCAGCATCATGAACATCATTTTGTCGGTAGCAATGAAGGTCTCGACCATTCACGAACAGCTCATCCAGCCCATGTCCTGTATGCGGCGTCAACAGACAACATCCGCACCCCATCGCCTCAAAGACACGAAAATTGAAGTCTCCACGTTCAGCAATATTGAGCACAATACGTGCGCTGGGATACAATGTCCGATAATTCCCCCGTGTCACAACAAGTCCGGGGACAAGCTCACGCAATTGCTTCAAGAATGTAGCCCGAATCGGCGTCGTTTCCGGGTCGACTTTCCCAACAAAAAGCAGGTCGGTAGTCTGCGGTTCCGGAGTCGTCCGATCACTCGATTTGGCATACAGAGGCATCCAGAGACAATCCTGCGGAGCAAGACGTTTTCCCAAAAACTGCGGCAAATTGTCTTTCAGATTGAGGACAAGCAAGTCAAACGCCTGTGCGTAAAATGGGTACCAGCTATGAATATGGCTATCAACGCAGAAAAACACCGTCAGACAAGGAAAATTGGCCACATCGGTGAGAGGTGGCGGTCCACTACAATCACCATAGACGACGACATCGGGAGGACCAGACGCAGCCTCGACGATATCGGCATACGAAAGGACTACAACGTCTCGAGGGATCACGGTGACGGTAAACCCGTGGTTTGCGAGAAGCTTGGAGAAATAGGGATTCCCAACCCACACAAGGGAAAGGCTCGACGCGGTCATAATCATACCCTTCTTTGAACGAACTGCACGCTCACTACCCAAAGGAAGAATCCTGAGCAAGCACCTGGCATGCTTCATATCGTGGACAGATCACAGAGAAATCCTCTAAACACAATACCAATTCGTTTGTTTATCGAGAGTATACCCATCACGACAATACGCTTGAGCGTGCAGTTCATAACGCCAAACACGAACCGAGAGGATATCCCATGAAGCTCACAATATATCATGTCGATGCGTTCACCAATCGCGTCTTTTCCGGGAACCCGGCTGCGATTTGTCCCCTGGACAACTGGCTTCCTGATGAGGTCATGCAAGCCATCGCAGCGGAAAACAATCTTTCCGAAACCGCTTTTTTCACGATCGACGAAGAACATGGACAAGGCCACATTCGATGGTTCACACCGGCTTTCGAAATCAACCTCTGTGGTCATGCAACGCTTGCATCCTCATATATTCTCTTCACACAACTTGGATATACGAGGCCTTCGGTGACTTTTGCTTCACAAAGCGGCCCACTCGTCATTAAGCGTGAAGGTGATTTCTTTTGGATGGATTTTCCGGCCTGGATCGGCCGGTCACTGACAGCAGAAGAGCTTGACGCGGTGTCTCATGCTTTGGGGGCCACGCCGACGCAAGGCTATGCAACGCGAGACTGGATGGTTGTCTTCAATGATCCCGCCGAAATCCTGGCCCTCACACCGGACATGACCGCAACGGCAGCTCTCGATTGTCTCGGCGTTATCGCCACGGCTCCAGGTACGAACGATATCGATTTCATTTCTCGCTTTTTTGCACCCAAGTGTGGTGGCGATCCAGAAGACCCGGTCACGGGGTCAGCCCACTCAACACTCATCCCCTATTGGTCCACTCGACTCGGCAAAACCGATATGCGTGCTCGTCAAGAGTCCAAACGCGGCGGCGACCTCCTTTGCCGATACCTCCCGTCACCACAGGGCGATACATCCAGCAGAGTTGCCATGGCCGGTCAAGCTGTGACCTTTATGCGCGGAGAAATTGAATTCGACGTCTGATCGTCTTATCGATTCGAGGGGCTAAGGGGGAGTCATGCCAATCCTCCCCCCTTGCCACTGGGGTTATTTCTCAACACCCCTCGAATAGGGAAGAAAAAAATGAATGCCAATACTTAACTAGGCAGAGATGCGGTACGTACAGAGCTTGCAATTTGCGTTTTCTTTAACAAGGTACGGTTCGTCCCGCATCTCCAGAAGCTCCCAAGTTCCGTTTTTTTCCAGAGCAAGCATGCGTTCGCGATAGTTATGTTCTTCATAAGCTCCATCGCGAATGGTGAAACACAGAATGCCTCCGGGCTTGGTGACTCGAACAAGCTCATCAAATGCATCAGGACCAACGTGCCCGTATGTGAATGTCCCTACACATACGATAGCATCGTATCGGTCGTTTTCCATATCAAGCGACTTGCACAGGTCTGCTTGAATATGGTCTTTGTAAACGCCGGTCTTGGCGGCTTCATCAAGCATCTCTTTCGAATAATCAAGCGCATCCATATTAGTGAAGTTGCGCTCTTTCAAAGCGACTCCAACAAGGCCAGTTCCACAGCCGGCGTCAAGAATGCGCAAATTGGGGTCGTCAACAAACCGAGCCATGGCTTTTGCTGCACCAAGAAATGCGACATAACCGAATTTTTCGACGGTATCTTTGTCGTAGTCGGCAGCCCAGAGTTTATATGCGTCCATGAGGTCGCCATGGTTATCGGCCGTGTAGACTTTATTAAGAATCTCGGTTTTCGTGATACTCATGCCTGGCCTCCAAGAACTTTGTAGATACAAAATTTTGCGGTGACCTTTTCTTTGATGAGATAGTCCTCATCAAGCATTTGGAGCAATTCCCATGTTCCGTTGGATTCAAGCTCCACCATTTTGCTACGATAGTCATACTCCTGATACGCTCCATCGCGCACAGTAAAACAAATGTAGCCATTCGGCTTGGTGATGCGAATGAACTCCTCAAAGGCATGTGGTCCAACGTGGGCATACGTAAAAGTGCCCACACAAATAGTCGCATCATAACTATTATCGGCGAATTTCAACGATTCATTCATATCGCCTTGAACCAGATGGCCATACACGTCTTTAGCTTTGGCTTGCTCCAACATGGAATCACAATAATCCAAAGCTTCCAGACGATCATATCCCATTTCCGCAAGCTTTTCCCCAACAAGACCTGTTCCACATCCGGCATCGAGAACGCGGCTTTTAGGCGATTCCAAATACGAATCCAGAACTTTGCAAGCCAAAGCCGGCCCCACATAGCCCATCCCATGCAAAGTATCTCGATCATAATCGCATGCCCATTTATCATAGGCACAGCTCAATTCTTCAGAATTTTTAGCAACATATGTAGCATCCCAAATATCATGACGCGACATAGCAACTCCTTTGTTAGAGGACAATAAAAGTATGAAACAACACCGCAACGGCATATTCATACTATGAACACCACTTCATACATCAAAAATCAAATGCAATAATAATACTATTACACACAATACAACATAATTATTGAATGTTGTGATTGATATAATAATATTTTTTTGTGCAAATAATGAAAAATGACAAATATATCTTTGCAGTGGTCAAATGGTAAGCACAAAGAAATACGATTGTCAAATTTGCAAATTCAAATTTTGCATTACAAAAAATTATCACTGTAACATAAAAAACACATTTAACGAACACACAAGATATATTCCATCATCGTACATCATATGGAGCAACATGACTTACGAGGCAGCAGATCCTTCCTTATCCGCTTCAACCCGGAATAATCCCGGGTAATCCCATTAAACACGATCTCCTCGGACATATTTTTTTCTCAATGAAATTTTTTTTCCTAAAAACAAAAAACCAACTTGACACTCCCCCCCATCCAAACATATACACACACCTCGTTCGGGGCTGTAGCTCAGTTGGGAGAGCGCTTGAATGGCATTCAAGAGGCCGTGGGTTCAATTCCCTCCAGCTCCACCAGAAAATTTCCAATACATTGGCCCGGTTATCCTTCAAGATAATCGGGCCTTTTCTTTTGCGGTGAACCCGCCGGTGAACCGGGAGAACCGCTTCCCCCCATCTTTAAACCACCGACCGGCAAAATTAAGGTAGGATCTGCAGGTCTATGGAGTTATAGTCAAATGTGGTGTTTGTGGTCAGGCGGCTTCCCTGCCAGATTCATCCATGTCCTCAGCCAAGACTTCTTCGCCGTTGACGAATTTCGTACCAGTAATCAGTTTGTCGAGCAGTTTATATCCGCGTAATCGGCGCCAGCTTTGTTGTGCGGATTGAACCAGCTTGAAGATCATTGCCAGGACCGTATCCCGCGAAACACAGCCCCTGATTTTACTCGTCCGTAATCGAACTGTGGCAAAGGTCGATTCAATCGGGTTGGTCGTCCGGATGTGCGCCCAGTGTTCCGCTGGAAAACCATAGAAGACCAAGAGTTCCTCTCTGTCCTTTTTGAGACATTGCGCAGCCTTGGGATATTTGTCTTCGTACTTTTTGAGAAACAAATCGAAAGCCTTGTTCGCCTCCTCGTGCGTTGCGGCCATCCAGATTTCATGCAAACCGGCCTTGGCATTTTCTTGAATGGATTTAGGCAGCTTATTGAGAACATTGGCCGTTTTGTGAACCCAATAGCGTTGCTGCTTGGTTCCAGGAAAGAGTTTACGCAATGCCGCCCAAAAACCGAGGGCACCGTCTGCAATAGCCAAGCTGGGAGGGATTTCCAGACCACGAGTTTTGAGATCGACGAGCAATTCGTACCAGCTTTGCTCGGACTCACGGAACCCGTCTTCCACGGCAAGAAGCTCTTTGCGACCATCCGTCGTAGCACCAATGACCACGAGGATACATTGGCGGTCATCATCAGCCCGAATATTGAAGTATATGCCGTCAGCCCAGATGTAGATATAATGGTGTCCCTTTAAGGAACGTTTGTTCCATTTCTGATGTTCGCTCTGCCATTGTTGCTTCAATCGGCCGATACTGCTTGAAGACAACCCTTGCGCTTTATCTCCGAACAAAGCCGTCAAAACCTCTTTAAAATCGCCGGTGGAAATGCCGTGCAGGTACAGCAAAGGTAAAAAATCTTCGACGCTCTCCGTACGCTTCAGATACGGCGGAACAAGTTTGGAGGTGAATTTGATCCCGTTGCCAGTTCTGTCGCGAACCTTCGGCACCTTCACTGGGACCGGGCCCGCTCCAGTAATAATATCACGTTCAGGGAGATAACCGTTTCGGACAACGCCCTTTTTACCGTCAGCGAGAGGCTGAGCAACACGTTCCAATAGTTCTTGAACTTCGATTTCAAGAGCTTGCGCCAAAATCTGCATTGCTCCTTGCCGAGCCAATTCTGTCAACATATCCCGCTTTGCAGCTTGCTCCTCAAAGATCGAAATACTATCCTTGCTCATGGGGGACGTACCTCCAGTTTGTCGGTTTCCATAGTGGATTCTCACCCGACAGGGTACGTCACCCCTCCTCCCTCTTCAAACACCACTTTTGGGTATAACTCCTTTCTTGTAGCAGGATCACGTACAAACTCCATGCAGACAAGGGGGGACAAATTTTCTGCCTCTAGAGAATATTGCCGGAAAAAGGGAATCGTTCTACGGATTGCAAGATGAGGAATCGAATCCTCTGGACGCCTTGGTCGTCATCGCTGGGTTGTGGAGCGGGCATTATCCTGGCTCAATCGCTCTCGGAAGCTACGCATTCGCTATAAAAGAAGTGCCAACGCCTATCTTGCACCGTGTTCCTTGGCTTGCTCTGTCATTATTTTTCGGTTTTGTTAGTGGCTCTTATCAACGAATTCGATCGCTTGAACGTCAACTCTGCCCCCCGATGATAGCTCCAAGATGGAATTCATACGTGAATTCAGCACCAAACGTTAATAGAACATGGTCTGATTTCGAAGGGACACGTTGTGGCATTATTTATAATTTACGAAATCCTTCGTATGTCGTTGCGGTATTGTCGTGGACTCATGCCAAAATAACCGCGAAACGCCTGGCTAAATGAAGGAAGGCTTTGATAGCCGACACTAAATGCCGCCTCAGTAATATTAATATCGCTATTTTCTAGTAAATTTCTGGCCTCTTCCAAGCGAAGAATACGCAAATACCCAAAGACGGTCGTACCAAAAATTCGACGAAATTCACGATTCAGGCGAGGGGCAGAAAAACCGACCCGACGAGCAAGCTCTACCAGACGTGGAGGTGCTTCAATATTATCACGTAAAATGCTTGCTACCTCAGCGACGGCTTGTGCCGTTGATTGTGAACATGCCGTTGAAGTGATGAGAGATGTATTTTGCATCGCATCGTCTCCTTTACTCCTCTGATTTAAGAAATGATATTAAATCAACTGGACAAAGTAGAATAATGCAGAACCGTGTTCTTTTCTCACCAGGTGTTCATAGTCGTTTCATGAAGTGGCTTACGTTTATTTTTACAAGCCCTATCTTTGAGTATGATGTTCTGCAATTGAGAGTTAAGCACAGAGACAACATCATCTTTTTTGTCTCGAACAAAAAGATGGTTGCCATCCACTGCAGTAAGTGTGAGTTCCATTGTGGAGTATAAACCCCATGCACGTACTTCCGGTAACGTAGCTTCTGGATCGTTCGTACCGTAAAAAGCTTGAATAGGAAGAGGAAGGACACCGTCACCATTGAAAGTATAACTTTCATCTGCCAAGAAATCCGCCCGAAGCAGTGGGAGCAAAAGTTCCAGTAATTCCGGATTCTCTTCCAACAAAGTAACATCGTCGGAGTAGCGTTTTAAACCGGATACAAAGTCATCTTGAGGTAAATCATGAATCGGGGCAGGCTCCGGGAGGTGTGGCGCCCGGCACGCCGAAACGACAAGAATTTCAGGAAGAACATGGCCGGCTTCCTGAAGAGCCCGGCACAATTCAAAAGCTATTTTAGATCCCATGCTATGTCCAAAAAGTGCATATGGCCTATCAAGATAAAAAACCAACTCTCCCATGAGTCCTTCTACGAGCGTAGCTACTGTCGTATGGCAGGATTCTCCTAGCCGCTCTTCTCTTCCGGGGAGTTGTACCGGGCAGACCTGAATTGATGGAGAAAAAATGTGACTCCAACTTCGATACAAAGAAGCTCCGGCACCGGCATACGGAATGCAAAAGAGTCGCATCTCTGCATCTGCAGACACATCTGCACAAATCCAAGAACTCATAATCTCTCCTCTGAACACTGACCAAATAAGACATCAGAGTGCTTTATTTTTTTAGATATGCTTCAATAACTTTCGGTAATTGCCTGGGGGGAGGCGTCAATTGAATCAAACGAGGTGCACCGAGTTTTTGCATGCGTTCTGCCCACATAGAACAAAGGGCCTTCGCATATGCGTAGCGATTGAAAAGCGAGCCTTGATCTGTGATGATCGAATGAAATTCTTGTAGAGCATGTGCGACAGCCTGCGGCCATTGTTCCTCCACAAGATGAGAAAGGGATGGACCTTCCGAGTCGGAAAGCAATCTGGAAATAGGATTGTAAGGATGGAGCGTATTTTCCATATCAAAAATATCGCGGGAGAAATGCAGTCTATCCGACCAGAGAAGAGGCCCGGCAGCACTTTGCAGTGTTAAATTTCCCGAAGGGAATCCGACTGTCATTCGATGCAGAATGGCGGCATTATTGTCAGGGTCAGTGGAGTCGTAATAGTTTTGAACTCCCAAGGTTACAGGCGTCCCCGCAATATGTCCCCGCAATACTTCGTAAGGAAATGCTTCTACATCACAGGCAGCTAAGACATGCTCCAGCCCCGGACTGTACTCTTCAAAAGCATACGGCGTCACCGTGCCGACAGCCATTCCTATGATGTCCAGCAACGAGCATAATACTTGGACCCCACAAAGAGCGTTGATGAAACATATGGGCTGCTCTTGTTGAATCTCGTGAACAAGACGCAAAAATTTTTGAGTTTCCCCCATATGCACATGATGTGTATTCAAATAATGTACACATCCTGCACGTAATGCAGTTTGCTGACATGTTTCCACTTCACGAGGATGCATTGGATGCTCTTGGATAACATGGATACCTCGACGCAATAAAGACAACGCAATCTCCGTTCCCGCTCCTCCCACTATGGAAGACCGTATAACCACGCACGCTGCTTCAATATGACGAGGGATATGGTCAAGAGAGGTATACAGAGGAACACCATACTTTTGAGCTAATTGCTGCGAACGTGAGTTCCCTCGTGCTAATATACCGGCCAAAGCGAAGTCTGGGGCAAGGCGTAGCCCTTCAAGGTAAACCTGACCAAAACGAGTGCCACAACAAAGAGTTTGTATGGGAGCAGGCATGTTGTTACACCTCCTGATTATGGACAAAATGCATTTCAGGCGGCCCCATTCGGATCAATCCTTGTCGTGCAAGTTGTGTCATGACACTTTTGGGGGGCAAGGCTTCGGCGAAATAATTCACTCCCCGGACCTGACCAGACAGGATTGCTTCAACAGCCATCCCAACCATAGCTCCCATAAAAGTATTGGCATCGTCCACGGCGACTGCCAATGACGTCTTTTGTCCGTTGTCCCCCTCTGCTTCGCATAAAAAGAAATGCCCTCGTCCATAACGCGAAGCACAAGCTCCAGAGGCATTTTTAAGTACCGTTGCCGCATCATCCAGAGAAAATACAGAGTCCGCAGTCTTTGCGATTGTTGCGAGAGCACGAGGCATTTCTTCCCCTATAAAGCAGTTATGAAAATCAAGAGGAATGTTCAATCGTTCTCGTACTCGGCGAATTTCAAAGGAGGTATATGCAAAAGCCAAAAAAGACTGTCCTGAAAAAGGCATTTCCACAAAGTGCGGTCTCGCCGCAGTGCTCTCAGGAGGT
This sequence comes from Desulfovibrio inopinatus DSM 10711, assembly GCF_000429305.1. Classification (NCBI taxonomy): domain Bacteria; kingdom Pseudomonadati; phylum Thermodesulfobacteriota; class Desulfovibrionia; order Desulfovibrionales; family Desulfovibrionaceae; genus Desulfovibrio; species Desulfovibrio inopinatus. The sequence goes on along the minus strand of NZ_AUBP01000002.1, from coordinate 381,399 downwards.
GGTGCTTTACGCATACTCTCCGCATAGTCATAAGCGGCACTGTAACTGAACGCATCGAGAGCCGCGTAATAGATGCGTAAATACGTTGATGGCCGATTTTTTTCTTGCAAATGTTGATACAGCCATAGCGGTACAAGTCCTGAGAGCCCTGGCATAAGTCCAGAACCAAGCACTACTGTGGATATATTTTCTGTCTTATAATGCTCCGGGCGTTCAAAAACAGCCAGCAAAGGAGCCTCTCCAGCGGGGTCCACATAAGGAACCTCGGCACGTAAAGCTTCTTTAGCAACGCAGGGCCCCAGTACGGACGAAGGTCCTGCACAATTACAAATCACGGAGCACTGCTGCAAAACTTTGCGAAGATCTAAGATATTGCTGCAATCCAACACCTGAGTACGGATGTTCTTTTTATGGCTCTTCAGGATGTGAGTAAGCTTCTCTGAAGATCGACCGAGAACGAGGACTTCAATATCGGAGACATAGCGCAACAAAAAATCTACTGCCTCCGTACCGATAGCGCCTGCGCCGCCAAGCACGCCTACAACCGTACTCATGCTCTTTCCTTCCCTGCCAATGTGGCTAATGATTGTGCCACAACATTGACTCCCGGCTCTCTCATGCTTTTCCAGTGGTTGCCGGGAAGGTCTATAATCTCCACTTCGCCCTGTGCATGACGTCGCCAAAATTCTTTCATCTGATTTCCCAATGGAATGAGAAATGCGTCTTCTTCCTGTCGGCGAAACAAGGTTACCCCACTCTTCATATCGCGTGGTTCGTAAGCGTTGACGCCCTGAACACTGTGGGCCACAACGCTATAAATACCATCCAAGCGATGGCGAGACATGGTTCCTGAAAATGCGGGGGTAAGATTATAAAGTTCAAAGGTCCGGGCTAACCGTTCCTCTCGCGACATTGCGACAAGAGTTCGGCATGCCGTGTAGGTCTCAGAATCAGGAGGCAGATGAGCCAATACAGCACCTTCCGTAATATCCGATTCCTGCTGCACCACGGCGGTTACGGCGCGGCCGATATCCCACACATCCACACCTATTTTAGCCGGATCAATACCTATCTCCTGAATAAAGGTGAGAAAGATCAACAACGAGTCATTAATGGTGTACGACGGTTTAACAGTATTGATGACGGCGACGCCTTTCAGTGTATGATTACGCTGCTCTATAATTCTTGCCACTTCCAACGCCACGAGTCCCCCCATACAATAGCCGCAAAGAAAAGGCTTCTCTTTTGCTTTCAGCGTCTCTGCATAATTCCGTGCCAGCGTCGGAATAAGGTCCGAGGTTGGGATAGCGAGATATGCCTCCATCGAGGCCGGCGTTAAAGCGTGTATGGGGAGGTGGGAATCAATTGCATGCAATAAAGGAGTAAAACTGGAGATATTGGCTGTTCCGTCCGGTATAAGATACAGCGGCGTCCGATTTTCCTCCCCTGTTTGTAAGGAAAGAGTTACGACGGCCTGAGCACCGTCAAAAGGGCGGATGGTTTCGGGAACATTTTCTTGATCTTCCGATACACCACGTTTTTCTCGAACAAGAGCCGCGAGTGCGCGCACAGTGGGATTTTGTACGGCATACCGTAATGTTTCTTCCCAATCCAGAAGGTCTTCTCCAAAAGAGGAACGCATTTTTGCTACCAGCTGCGTCAGGAGCAAAGAATCTCCGCCAGCTGCATAAAAGTCATCCTCTAATCCTATTGAACTTATGGATAAAATCCCTTTCACCAAATCCGTCAATTCGCTCTGTACGGCATCTAAAGGAATCGTTTCAGAAGGAGCTACCGAGGTATGTGGGCTTGCAGAAAATGATGCCAGAGCTTTACGATCAACCTTACCATTTGCAGTCACTGGAAGAGCTGAGACAATCGCAAGCTGAGAAGGAATCATATACTCCGGTAAACGCTCATGGAGATGGCGAATGATGTTTTGCTCATCGGGGATAGCATCCTGCCCTCCGAAGCGGGCAATAAAAACGGTCTGCCCTACCCGAGAAAGAGGATGGTCTTGACCAGGGAAAAAAGACACATGATCCGCACCCGCTTCAGATAACAGAGAAGCCCAGCGATGTGCCGGCAAGAAAGGAGAATTAAGCTCTTTACGTTCATCTTCAAACTGGTAAAGATCATTGAGAAATTCCATTGATGTCATTACGCTGAGGTTATCTCGTGTTGATTCGATAAATATAAGCCACCCACCAGGAACCAACAGTCCTCTTAAATTACGTAATACATCGGCAGCGATCACCGAATTGTGCAAAACATTGGATGCAATAACCACATCCGCAGATGCACGGGAAATCCCCTGTGTTTCCAATGACCCATTAATGTCAAACACAGTATAATCTATAAAAGGATAGTCTTTATAGCGTTCACGCGCTTTATTAAGAAAGAATGTGGAAAGATCGGAATACGTATAGCGGCATTTTCCTTTTGGTAAAGCAGGTATGAGACTATTACTCGTGCCGCCAACTCCGGCACCAACTTCAAAAATATGCAACAGATTACTTGAAGAAGAATTTTCAACCAAAGAAAGAACAGCAGCAACGACCTGGCTATTCATATAATTGCTGGTATAATTAAATTGTACGGCTACAGCGACATCAGTGCGCCCTTCCGGAAAAAGAAGATGTAAAGGATCAACCTGATCAAACAACAAATCTTTAAAATGCAACGCGCCATTTCGAAGTAAAGCCATCAACTCCCGGCCATAGGCAAAATCTTCATGCAAACTGACAAGTTTGTCCCATGCCGTTAAAAGCATCTCTCTATTGACATGCCGCAGATTGCCGTACATTCCGTCCTTTTTGTCCAAATAGCCATGCCGACACAATGTATCAAGAATACGGCGGAAAAGTTGTGCATGCTTTGATGGCACCGAGAGGATATACATCAGTTTTTTAGGGATACGCCATATTCCTTCAGGAAACGCATTAAGGCTTGAAAGAGTTTCGCACATGGCCATAAGTGCGCTTTCATCCATTTGGTCAAAAAAGGCATGCATGAGCGGTACATTCGTATCAGCTAACCAGCTCTCCATCGCATTTTTGGTGGCGTCGTTTACATTCTGCCAAAGAAGGCTGTCTTGTGTTGTTTCTTTGCAATCGGGAACAACGTAGGCTATCAAATGAGAATTACCGGAATTTTCACTCTGTGCCACAACCACGGCTTCGTTTACGCCGGGATGCGAACGAAGATTCGTTTCAATTTCTCCCAGTTCGATACGATGGCCACGAACTTTTACCTGAAAATCCCGACGTCCCAGAAAACGAATATTCCCATCCGGTAACATGCAACCCGCATCTCCGGTTTTATATAAACGTTCTCCTGTTGTTGGGTGGATTATAAAAGCCTCTTGCGTTCGGATCATGTCATTAAAGTATCCTTCGGCGAGCCCCATACCGCCTATGTAAAGGTCGCCGACCACATAATCCGGGCATGGTTCCATAAGACTGTTGAGCACATGAAATGTCTGGTTATCCATGGGCTTGCCATAGGGAATGCTAGGCCAATCCAAGGGGACATCCGTAATAGGATAGTGTATGGACCAAATGGAGGCTTCTGTAGCACCGCCAAGGCTATGTAGTTGTGCTTGCGGTAAAAGTTGGTTTGCCCTGGAAGGAAGAGTAAGAGGTATCTTATCCCCACTTAGCAAAACGACACGAAGCGTTTCAGGAACAACACCCGTATTTTCTCCATATTCAACGGCCATTTCAAAAAGTGCAGGCACAGAATTCCATACAGTTGCATCAAAACGTCGTCCGGCTTCTACCCATTCTGCAGGGTCCGCCACACTATGACGTCGAGGAATGACCACTGCCCCGCCACAAGCCAACGGACCTAAAATATCGTACACGGAAAGATCAAAGCTCAGATTCGATACGGCAAGGACTCTGTCCTTTTCAGTGATACCGAAACGCCGATTGACATCCAGTAGTGTGTTGACCGCCGCTGCATGGGTGATGACGACCCCTTTGGGAGTGCCTGTGGACCCAGAAGTATAAATGATATAGGCGCGCGTTTCTGGTGGAGCCACAGAGGCCGGCTCTGAAAAAGAATCTATGGCATCAACAGGAACAGTAATAACACCATCCCATGTCGTATAATGATCCAAGCGCTTGGAAGAAACGAGTATGAATCGGACATTTGCTTCCTGTAGAATGTGACGTATCCGTTTTTCCGGCCAGGTAGGATCAAGAGGAATATAAGTACATCCTGCAGCGAAAACACCGAGTACAGCGACAGGTTGCATCCAACTTTTTTCCAGCACAATGGCCACATTTTCGCCGGGTGTGACACCTAATTTCTTCAGGTGGTGACATATTCCACCACTTCGCCGTTCAAGCTCTTCATAAGTCAATTTTTTTTCCGCCGTGAACACGGCAGGAGCCTGCGGTGTCAGTGCGGCCTGACGCGCAAACAAATTATAAAGATTCTCATTCTCAATTGGATATCCCGTAGCATTAACGATGGCTCGACGTTCTTCCTGAGCTGGTGGCAAAGCTACACTTAAGGGACTATCCCAAATTGTATCGTTCCCAATCAACTGTCTTATCTGGTCACAAAAAGCAGAAAACATGGCGTCCAAGACACCCTTAGGGAAGATATCCTCAAGGCAATCCCACTGAATATGAAGCTCGCCTCCTGCTTCCATAACCTGGCAATCGAGCCACACTTGTGGAGTCTGGCTAATGCCATGAACGATACGTCCCTGTTGAAAAAAACCTCTCGCATCCTGCTCAATGCCCACACCCACCGTATTTGTAAATACGACTGGCATCAGTACAGAGCCTTCCTTATATCGAGCTAATTCTCGTAATACATGCACACCGTTGAACAAACGGTGGTCCAGATCTTCCCACAGCCGTCCTTGAAGGTCTTTGGCAAACGAGACAAACGGTACGCCGGCCTTGCGTTTCACTTCGAGCAAATTCACCGAGGTGAAATCTCCGACAAGACGCATCACATCTTCATGCCATGGCAGACGATTGAGGACCGTAAGATTTAAGGCAAAATGGTTCGTGGCACTCCATCGGCCAAGGATTTCAGAAAAAACGGCCAATACCGCAGTTCCCAAGCTAATGCCTCGGTCTGTGGTCTGTTGAGCCAATGCGGTTCGCTCTTTCGCGGAAAGGGATATATGGCGGCGTACAAAATGAGGAGGGCTTACCTCTTGGCTTTTTATCGGTAAAGCCGGTGCATCGGGAAAAGTAGGTAAGCGATTAATCCAATATGCCTTATCCCGTTTCCAGGCGGCTTGATTTACAAGATCTTTTTCCGCCAAAATAACATCACGAAATGTGACTTCCAAAGGTGGTAGGGCCGCCTTTGGATCATAATACAAAATACCGAGTTCCTCCATGAGAAGGCTGATGCTAAGATAATCGGCAATAAGTAAATCCATGCTCACATGGAGGCGTGAATTTCTTTGAAAATGGGAGACGTGTAACTCAAAAAGTGGCCATTGTTTTGCATCAAAATGTTGATGAGACATGGTCTCTCTCACTGCTTCCAAAGCATTGAGGCAAGCAGTGGCATCCATATCATCCATGTTTGTTTCAGTTATTTCATAATGCGGCGTATCGGATAAAATACGCTGTGTGGCATTCGCAGAAAACACAGCGCGCAGCATGGGATGTCGTTCTATAAGCTTTTGCCAAACAAGAGTAAGACGACGTGTGTTTAACCGAGGTAATTCCAGTTCAAAATATCCATGGCATGATGTCCCACCATGAGCATATGCATCTGAACGCCCTACGAAGTAGGCCCCTTGTAGAGCCGTAAGTGGAAAAGGTTTATTTGCATCCTCAGGGTAATGAATCAAAGGATGTACGCCAGATTCACGCTGCTTGAGGATTGCCAGTATTTCTGTTTTTGCTGCAACCATGGCTGTCTTCAAAGATGAATTAATAACATCTTTGGGAGCTCGAAAGCGTAAAGCCCCGTCTTCAGCCCATAAAACAGCACCCTTATCTTCCAGATACGAAACCAGCTCTTGTACCGTCATATGATTCCTCCTTCGTAGTTTGTGGCGTTGTTTTCAGTGTATTTCCCCATATATTCCGCAAAATTGCGAACGGTCGGAGCATCAAACAACAGCCGCAAAGGAACCTCGCAATGAAAATGTTTTCGGACAGCGCCCATAAGACGGGCAGCTATAAGAGAATTTCCACCAGCAGCAAAAAAGTTATCTGTGTAAGTTAAATCGTCCTTTTCTAACAAACGACTCCATAATTGAAGAAGCTCCTGCTCCATTGCTGTGGCTGGGATATCAAAATGACTTTGTGACTGTTCACTTGAAATAATGGTGGAAGGTATAGCGTCTTTTACGTCACCGTAACGCGGTGCAATAAAAACGCCTTCCGGCGTTCGACGCGCAAAGACACCAGTGGGGCGTAGAGCTTGGTCAGGAATACCTATATGGATTTCTCCATCGACCCAATCCGGGCATGGTTGTCCTGATGGTCTGAGTAACCAAAGGGAATAATCCCCTTCCATGACAGAAGAATAACCTGCATCACGCAAGTCCGAAGCTATTTCAGGGGAAAATTGCAATTTTTGTTTCTCACCAATCAAGGCCGCATCCGGGACCAAAACAGAAGGGTCATCCGGAGCTTCTCCATAAGCAATGAGAGGCAAAAGGGTTTTATATGCAGCAAACATCAGGTCAATCAGGCCGTTGGGGAAAAGCTCTTCCACAACATCCCACACTAATAACAATTCACCGTTCATTTCATACACTTGGTGATCCAGCCAAACTTGTGGTGTCTGCGAGATGCCGTAAACAAATTGTCCCGGCATCAATAACCCCTCGTCAGGTCCGGAGGAGCCGACACCCAGGGCACTGGTAAAAACAACAGGCATGGTTTGCCGGTGTGTTCCTCCATCGCGGGTATTTATTTCACGTAAAACTTCCACGGCGCTGAAAGCAGCGTGATCTCTGTCTTCCCACAATCGACGCTGTAACAAACGCGCCCGGTCAAGAAACGCAGGTGCTGAAGCAGTGTCCACTGCCAACAGCGTTAATGTGGTGAAATCTCCTACCAGGCGGTTCACATCGGGATGCCCCTGCAATCGATCAAAAAGAGTCAAATTGACGGTAAATCGATTTTCCCGGCTCCAGAGATTGAGGACTTCAGCATAGGCAGACAGCAACACTCCAGCCGGTGTAAGGCCGTTTTCTCGCACTGTTTTTTGAAAATGTGTCCACGTTTCTGTGTCTAAAGTAAACTGCCGGCGTCGGAAGACACCATTGATGACCGATTCCCCACCGTCATACGTAGGAAGTTTGGGAGCAGGAGGTAAATTCGCTAATCGATCAAGCCAATAGCGGCGTGCCGCGGCATAATTTTCTCCAGTACGAGAAGCCTCCAACATCAACACATAATCACGAAACGAGAGAGTCAACGGTTCCAATGTTGCCTGATCATCATGATACAGGCGTGTCCATTCGCTCAAAATATGGAGCATGCTCCACCCATCGAACATGATATTGTCAAAGCCCACATGCAGACGCACGGTATCGCGACCATAGCAAGTCATTTCCAAAGCAAAGAGAGGCCATGTATCGGAAGGTAAAACCTGGTGAGACAACCTACGGCGTGTTTCAGATAAGGACGCGTGTATAGCACCGGGAGTCGTGTCTTCGGAGAGACGAACAATACGCGGCACGAAAGTTGGTGTATGTTCCAGAATCTGTTGAGATTGCCCATCCGAGGCTACAACAGCACGCATCATGTCATGATGTTCCACCAATCGCTGCCAAGTCGAAGTCAAGCGGTCAACATCAAGTCCCTGCCCTTCGATTTCAAAATAACAATGCGTGGAGACATTCCCGAGTGAAAAAATCCCCATCCTTCCAACCCAGTAGGCATACTGCACATCTGTCAATGGAAAGGGCTCATACCGGTGTGCTTTATCGGGAGTAATTGAAGGTACGTGCGGTTCTGTCTGTTCTGTTGTCTTTGCCGTTGCGCATGTCTGTTTCACCGCGGCAGCCAATCCGGCAATGGTTGGATAATCAAAGATCCAACGAAGTGGAATATCGACATCAAAATGGGAACGCATACCGGCCACAAGCCGCGTTCCAACGAGAGAATCTCCGCCGACGGCAAAAAAATTGTCGTCCACTGCAATCTCTCCGCCCGGCAAAAGCTCGTGCCACAAATCAGCAATGATACGCTCTTCATTGCTACGTGGTTGTAAGCGCTCCTGTCGTCCCTTCCCGAGATCCGGAGGATCAAGAAGCGCTTTTTTATCAATTTTGCCATTAACGGTGAGAGGAAATTCTCCTATTTCTACAATGCGTTGAGGCACCATATAGTCTGGTAAGACTCGATGAAGTCGGTCCAGTATCTGAGGTACGGCGAGGCGGGAGATTTCTCGTTCGGCAAAGCCTACAATGCATGTCTGACCGATATCGGAATCATCCGATTCATTTGTCACACCTGCGGTCAAAACGTGCACACCGGAATATCCCGCTTCACATATGTGTTTTGTCCACGCAGCTGTTGTCAGAAGAGGTTGTTGTTCTTTCTTACGACCATCAAAAAATCGAGTAAATCCACCTTCCAAAAAAGCCACGGTACAATCCTGAAGAAAAGTATTCTTCGTTTCTTCCAGCAAGACGAGCATACCACCGGGTTTCAGGAGTTCTTTCAACCTCTTGAGCGTCACAAGAACGTGTGGTGTTCTGTGTATATAACTGGAAGCTATGATGACATCTTGTGAAAACGGCTCCACGGACTGTGCATAAAACGGCAATAACGGATCAAATCGTTGAAAATTCACCGAGTCGAAGCGATTCCGCAGCCTCTTTTTCTGATGCTCTACAAGAAAAGCCGAGCTGTCAGATAAAGAATACGTCATGCAACAACGTTTTAATGCAGGAACAATATGCTCTGCAGCTTGACCTGTACGTCCTCCGACTTCAAGTATCTCCAGAGGTTCGTGGCTGCATTCACTCAAGGTGCGTATTGCAGTCGCCGCCAAGGTAAAACGGTGTAAATAACCGGGAAACAACGCCGTTAGCTTCTCCGGAGAAAGATCGTTTTCCTCATTAAAAAAGATCTCCAGAGGATCGGCTTTTCCCACAAGCAACTTTGCACCCCAGGGACGTAGCCTTTCCAAATAATTTGCCACACCTTTTGCACTGGCAGCCCAATCAGCAGGAAGTTGCTCCATATCCAAATCAGGCCATTGCCATGCTGCATCAAGTTGAAACAAATCTTCCGAAGCATGCAAAGCTCCGGCCGCATTTAAGGCACGCAACCACAACACGAGAAGAGGTTCGTGGAGTTCGACCACATTGCAGGACAAAAGAAGTCCGGATGGACGTATTCCTTGTTTTAGATGAGGCAGCGCTCCTATATCTTCCAACACCTGAAACATGAATTTTTGTGCCAAAAGATTCACTACCGCACGATACTTTTCAGCATATTGGATAGGGAAATCTTTTGCAGACTGCGTCTCGGGAAGGTTGAGTGCACTCACAGCGTCCATACGTTGTGTATAGGCTTGATCAGAAAGAACCAGCTTTTCCAAGCAGAGATCAGGTTGAGAAAAGGTTCGGTCCATCGAGGCATACCCAACAAGTGCTTGCGATGTACCAGTGACTTTAACGACAGCTTTATTGACCGGAGCAATATCACGCAAAGCCTGCTCTATTTCGCCTAATTCAATTCTGTGCCCGCGAATTTTTACCTGTGTGTCCTGTCGGCCTAAAAACTCTAAAGCCCCGTCGGGTAAATAACGGGCTCGGTCGCCTGTCCTATACATGCGTTCACCACTGACCGGATGATAAATAAAACTCGCCTCAGTCAAAGATGTATCTTTGAAATACCCTTCTGCCAGTCCTTTTCCGATAATGTAGAGATCCCCTGGAACCCATTCCGGTCTATGTTTCAGGTGTCTATCTAAAACGTGAAATCCTTGATTCGCCAAAGGAAACCCATAAGGAATGCTCATCCATTGGGGAGATACTTCAATGATATCGAAGGAATTTGACCAGATAGAAGCTTCGGTCGCTCCTCCCATACCCACAATTTTTACATTGGGTGCTTTGCTCCACAGCCGTTGCGGCAAATCCAGAGGAATCCAGTCACCGCTAAGGAGAACAAGTCGTAACGAAGTTGGTATGTCTATATCCGCCAGTCCGCTATAGTCTAACAACATCGTCATCAGTGCGGGGACGGAATTCCAGATGGTCACGCCGGCCTCTTCCATGAGATTCAGCCAATGGGCCGGATCTTTTCTGTCTTCCGGTGTCGGGACAACAATGGCTGCACCGACCTGAAATGCGCCCCAAATATCGTACACGGAAAGGTCAAAATTCAGCCGTGAAAGGCCCAATATTCTGTCGCTTGGTCCCACGCTGTGACGCTGATTGATATCAAGTATCGTGTTACATGCAGCGGCATGCTTTATAACAACCCCTTTGGGTTTGCCTGTAGAACCGGACGTGTAAATGACATAGGCTGTTTGCTGTGGTGAGGCTGTTGCCACTCGTTGTGGTTCCCGTTGTGCCATGGCTTCCAAAGAAAAGGCAGTTCCTTCGAATTCTCGAAGATTCTTCAAGGTGGCGGCATCACCGAGGATATGTCTGACGCCTGCATGCTGTAGCGTATCTAAAGATCTCTGCGCTGGTGCATCAGGTGCGAGAGGTAGATATACGCCTCCGGCTAAAAGTACGCCCAGTGCGGCAGGAATTTTACGCCATCCATCCGAAATCACCGCCACGATGCTGCCGGGCTCCATTGCATTTTCTTGGAGCCAACGAACAACATCCCAAGCGAGAGCAAGCACTTCACCGTATGTTTTCTTTGCTCCGGGCAGGATAATAGCTGTCCGTTCAGGATGTTCCGTGGCATGCTCAAGGAAACCTGCATGTAATATGGTCTCCGGAAGGTCTCTTTGTGTCGCATTAACTGTATTCCGGATATGCTGTTGTCGTTCGGGCAATGCGGTATCGACGGGCTGTTCCCAAACATCGGCATCGGTCGCCAACCGGAGCAACAATGCAGTATATGCCTCCATCATATCTTCAATCATGCGCGGCGGGAAAACGCCTTGAGCAACATCCCAATTGAAACACAATGTTCCTTTACGCTCATAGACCTGATGATCCAGCCGAACCTGAGGAGTCTGCGTAATACAATGGACGACACGGACATCATTCTCTATCTTTTCAAGTGCATCTAACGCATTCGCCAGATTGCCGTTGTCTGCAGTAAGAGGAAGTAAACTTGTAAAAACAACCGGAGCATAACTTCCTTTGCCCAGATCTGACCGTTGTTTTAACAGGCGCAACACGTCAACGGCGCACATATGCCTATGATCCATATCTTCCCAAATCTGTTGTTGCAGTGCTGTTGCATGAGACCCGAAAGAATAGCCTTCTACAGCCACACGTAAAAGCAACAATGAAGTGAAGTCACCTACCACTTCATGAATATCTTCATGTACGGGGAGGCGATTGAACAGTGTCAGCATAAGACTAAAATGGTCCTGCTGACTCCATTGGGCAAGGATGGTAGAAAAAGCCGCCAGCAATACGCCGGATGGCGTCACGCCGTATTCACGGGCTCGCGCCTGAAGAGCTCTCCATTGTGCGAATGCGAGTTCTCCCGTGTGGCGCTTAAAACGAGTTTGAGTCATGGCGGGCGCAGAACTCGCCAAAGGGAGGTCCGGCCCGGGAGGGATTTCGTCAAAACGTTTTTCCCAATAGCGCTCCGAAGCCGCATATTGGTCTGAATTACAAAATGTTTGTCGGGCTATGACATAGTCACGGAATGTAAGCCCCGGTACAGGCAAAGACTCGTGCGGTTGAACATAGCCATGCAACAAATCTCGTAAAAGAAGACCAAAGCTCCAACCATCCGCTATCAAAAGATCAAGTCCTACATGGAGACGTATGCCATCGGGTAAGCGTGTAACGCGCACGTCAAAAAGAGGCCATGTTGTTGCGTCTCTGTTTTGATGGGAGAGTTCATTGCGTAGCGACTCAAGACGTTCTTCACGCTCCGATAATGAGCACATTTGAAGATCTTCTATGGCAATGACATATGGAGGCGTATCGGCAAGCACCTTTTGTAATCCATCGGAACGAATAATAGTCCGTAAAGCGTCATGCCGTTGAATCACATTGTTAAGAGAGGATTCAAGACGGGAGATGTCCACATGTGGCATTTCCACTTCTGCATATATGAAACACGAAACATCACCCAGTTCCAATCCTCCATTACGCCCTACCCAATATGCATGCTGCACCGATGTTAACGGAAATGGCTCCCATCTGTGTTCAGCCTTGTGTATGACTTTTGGAAATTCCACGGCCCCAATCGATTGCGAATGAGGGTCATTTTCAAGCGTTTGTTCCTGATCAGAAACATCGACTTCAGTTACCAGATTTTGCTCTAGAAGCGCCGCAAGCTGACGAATCCCCTTACTTTGCATGATATCCGCCAACCGTAAGGAAACATGCACCTCTTTTTTTATACGCGTAACCAGTTCCATAGCCATCAACGAGTCCATCCCAAAGACGGTAAGAGACTGATCTCGCTGGAGCTGTGTTTGTTCCGGTATGCGCAAAATTTGCTTTACCCATGCCTCCAATCGACCAACCATACTTTTGTCATTCTCATTCCACACAGAGCTGATCGTTGAAGAGATTTCATCTTCTTGAGGCTTGACTGGTGTTGACTCGAAAAGAGAGGAAGAAGCATCAGTTATATGATTGTTTACTTCTTCTTTGGAAGCGGCCTGCACATTGGCCGGTTTGGAAAGAGCCCAATAGCGAGAACGTTCAAAAGGATAATGGGGCAAAGTCGCTTTGGCCTTGTCCTGATATGGATGCACAGCTTTCCAAAACGGATTTATTCCATCAACATAAAGTCGTCCCAGACTATGAAGCAAACTCTGCCATTCATTTCCATCTTCCATGGAAGGAATCCAGCGCAAAACGGGATCATTTAAAATACGTCGTCCCATATTGCACAATACCGGAGCCGGGCCGATTTCCACCATGTGCGTGCATCCCAAAGTCCCAAGAGCACGCATCCCATCAGCAAATAACACTGTATTACGGATATGATCACGCCAATACCGAGGCGTCATCAATGTGTTCGAACCGGCAAATGCTCCTGTAAGATTGGAGATAATCGGCAAGGTTGGCGTTCTATATGTTACAGTGCTCGCTACGGCCTCAAATTGATCAAGAATAGAGTCCATAAGGCGTGAATGGAATGCTTGTGCTACAGGCAAACGTCGTACACTGATGCCGAGGTCCTGAAGACAAGTCAGGACGTCGTCTAAATTTTCGCCAGAGATAACGGTCTGTTCCGGCCCATTGATAGCTGCCACGCTTGTGTCAAAAAATTCGGTATGCAAAATTTCATATATACGAAGGGGACTTGCAAACACAGCTGCCATTCCTCCTGGTTGGCTCTGTTGCATAAGATGTCCCCGAGCGACAACAAGCCGACAAGCATCTTCGAGAGAAAAAACTCCTGCCAGGCAAGCCGCTGTATATTCACCAAGACTGTGCCCTATGAGAGCTACCGGCTCTATGCCCCAAGCCAACCAAAGCTGAGCAAGAGCATATTCCAACGAGAAAAGTGCCGGCTGTGCATATGATGTCTGCTGGAGTTTTGAAGCATGTTCTTTATCAAAAAGTAGATGAAAGAGAGGGAGATCAAGCATGTTCTCCATGTATGTAGCGCACTCCTCCATTACGTCTCGAAAAACAGGATGCACCAGAATCTCTTTTCCCATACCGCTTCGTTGCGCTCCTTGCCCTGTAAAAAGAAAAGCGACTTTCGGTATATTAGGAGCGTATTCGGACGTGTGCACTGCAGCAGCTTGAACCGGAAGCTCGGCGTTTTCCACTGTGGTGGCTAATGATTCTAAATTTGCTCCCACCGAAAAGGTTCGAAAGGTAAAATGATCTCTTCCTTGCTGTGCGGTATGACAAATACTTTCGATATAGGGAGCGTCCCGGGATTCTCCTGCTTTTTCTCGCAAAAAAGAAGTCATTCGATTTTGCAGGACGGTTAAAGCACCGGGTGTTTTTGCAGACAAAGGAAGGATATGTTGTGGGTAGCTTAATTGTCCTGTAGGGGGGAATGACTTCGGCGCTTCCTCCAATAATACATGGGCATTGGCCCCTCCAAGACCGAAGCTACTTACTCCAGCGACACGTTTATGGGGGCCACGCTTCCAAGGTAAGGATTGAGACACCACGCATGCAGGAATAGAGGCGAGATCAAGCAAAGGATTTTCTTGTAAAAAATGAAGGTTCGCCGGTAAAATTTCATGTTCAAAAGCGAGCAGGATCTTGATGATACCGGCAATACCTGCAGCTTGTTCGAGATGACCGATATTACTTTTGACCGACCCGAGTAAAAGCGGTCGTGCCGGATCTCGTTCTTGAAAAACAGAGGCAATGGCGCGTGCTTCAACAGGATCACCCACATAGGTGCCTGTTCCATGGCACTCAATGTAATCTACGGCATCCGGAGTCAGGCCAGCATCCCGCAGTGCTAAACGCAGCATGTGAACCTGTGCTTCTCCGCTTGGGCTGGTGAGGCCGTTGCTACGGCCATCGTGTGTAATGCCGGTTCCTCGTATGACTCCCAGTATCCGATCGCCATCAGTAAGAGCATCGTCCAAATTTTTTAAAACAAGAACGCCCCCGCCTTCAGCCCGTACATAACCGTCCGCCGATGCATCAAAAGTCTTGCACCTCCCATCTGTGGCCATAACGCCGGCACTGGACATCATCCGATGTTTTTCCGGAGAGAGGATCAGATTGACGCTTCCTACCAGAGATTGCCTGCATTCACCGGCACGAAGACTCTGTACTGCCAAATGTAAAGCGTGAAGTGATCCGGAGCTTGCAGTATCCACGCCTATGCATGGCCCATGCACATCGAGGTGGTATGCAATTCGGCCGGGGATAAGCGAAGACGCAGCTCCAGTATACATATACATATCTTGAGCCATGTTTGTGCTCAACAGCAGGCGACTATATTCCGAATCGGCCACGCCCCAAAAAACACCTGTAGCAGAACCACAAAGCTGACCCGGGGCGATTCCCGCATGCTCTAAAGCATGATGACACAATTCCAGAGCAATGCGCTGCTGTGGGTCCATGACTGCCGCTTCACGCGGTGAGATAGAAAAAAAGGAGGCGTCAAAAAGATCTACATTTTTAAGGAATCCACCAAAGGTAGAAATCGATCCATCACTCTTTTCTCGTTCGCTGTCCCAACGATCCTGAGGAATAGAGCGAATAGGATCATATCCCTGAACTAACGTATTCCAAAAGGCTTTAGGACCATTTTCTAAAGTATCTGACAGACCGGGGAAGCGACAACTCATTCCGATAACAGCAATGGCCTGCTGTGCTGCATGTGAATCGTGTTTCAATTCGCAATTCGCGAGGGATAACGTCGCTTTTGCATTGGAATAATGACGAAGCCATTGAGCCAACCGCGCCGGAGTGAGGCAAGAAAAAGCCTCGGCAACATGAAATGATAACCCTGCTTCTTCTTTGAGTTCTGCAAGAAAGTCCGTTAGGATCAACGATGTCATTCCCAACGATGTAAATGGCGTATGTACATCCACAGATTGTGACGTCACAACGCGCTTTTCTATAAGTTTGAGAATATGATGCAGTATTCTTTGGTATTCCGCCATCGTAATCTCCTGATACAGCTACATTCTATTCTTAAGCCACTCTCTTATACTCCACACCAGACACAAACTATGTTTTCTTTTGAAATTGCTGGAAATACAGTCATCTCCGATGTAAAAAATTAAACATCTATTGCTCAAGATCATTTTTTCACAGATAAACCCATACAAAAAACATGTAATATTCATACTTATCTTACACATGATCGTACACACCTATATGAGTTTTGTTTGTCATATGACAATTACACACAAGAATGCTGACAAGATGAAATTTTCAATGGTCCCCAAGCAATTCCCCAAGAAAGAACGCCTTGGACATTTCCAGAATAGAGTTTTATTGGAAGCTTCTTCTCTCCCATATAGATGGAACTCGCTTCCCGCCTTCCTCGTGGTCGAACAGTCCAATCCCACGGGCGCTCTGCCATTCCAATGCCGAAATATTTAAGCAATGCTTCTTTGCGAGCCCACATGTTAAAAAAAGTGATGTGTCGTTGCTTGGGTAATGTTCTTTCGAGGAGTCGGCATTCCTCCGAAGAAAAAACTTCTTTGGCAAGCGCTCGTATATTATCCAGAGGAACATGTTTCTGTACGTCCACCCCAATGGCATATCTGTTGGAAAGGCCCACCATGCAGAATTGATCTGAATGCGACATATTGAAAAATATGTTTCCAGACTTTATTGCAGGCTTGCCATAGTGGTTATAAACGTAAGCGATTTCCTCTGGAGGCAAAGACACTGCAGCACTCAATATATGCCTTAGCCCCCCATGGGCACGAATATAACGAGTCTGAATACAACCTTTCCGTTCCAACGCATGTTGCCGTTCAGTGGGATCAAGGCAGGAGAGAAACGATTTCAGGTCATGTTCGCCCCATTCACCATTCAGTCGAAAAAACAAGACGTCCACGCTCTCATTTTTATCAGGAGAGACACGAAACCGTTTCATATCCATACCTTCCATCCTTATGCCGCTGTCCTGCGTAACACTGCCGAAGGAATGAGCGTGTCGGTTAGCGGCTCAAAAGCAAAACCATACGGTTCGGCTTCGCGAGCGACATCCTCAAGCCCTAACGTTCGCCATAAAAATTCCACACGTCGTTCCAACAGCACTCTTTCATCTGTAGTAATCTGATAAGTAAGCAACCATTTCTCATGCTGTTCGTCCTCTGGTATTCCTTCAATCCAAACGTGATATGTATTGTATCCCACAGGAATTTCAGCCAAACGCATTTTTTCCACATGTTGAGGCGTACTGATCATCATCACATCAAAAAGGACAATCCCTCCGGGGGGCATATGAAGCGCAAGCTTTTTCCAAAATTTTTTTCTGGCACCGTCGTCAACAAATCCCACACACCCCAAAAGAAGAAGTGCACGAATCTCTTTTGGTAAATCGACATCCTCGAAAGCTGACGGGATCACCGAGACCCGTTTCCGGAGATCCCCTGTCTGCATGATTCGAGAAAGCAAAGCTGTGCGCATAGTGGGTGATGGTTCCACAGCAAAAATGTCCACCTCCGGCAGAACCTCAGCAGCAGCCAAAACACCATGGCCGGTTCCTGCACCGATATCGACAATAGATCCTGTAATTCCATTGAGTTGAGAAAGAACCTGCTGGAAAGAATCTTTACGAAGACGCCACTGTTCATCGCATACGACGTCATAGAATTCTCCAGCGTCTGCATATATTTCTTTCGAATTTCCCATCGTTTCCTCCATCGATTATAGCTAGTTAAAATCTATAACTGAGTGTTATACCGACACGAAGCGGGTCCCCTGCACGACCGTACCACTGGTCATTCATGATGAAAGCACGCGTTGCATAATTCACGTTAAAAAGGTTTTTGCCCCACAGATAAACGTCTATATTGTCTCCTTCATATCCAATTTTAGCATTGAGAATGTTGTATATATCTTGGCTTTCTGAATTTGCTGAATCCCATTCTATGTCACCTACAGTCATTATATCCGCATTCACCATATAATTATCGAGAAAGCGGTATACACCGCCAAAAGTTGCAGTATATCTCGGTACGTTGGGGATTCGATTGCCGGAGTAATCGCCGTCATCATCTGAGTACTCAACAAAACGCGCGTCCGTGTAACCGGCGTTACCGTAAAGGTTCAGGCCTGGCACGACATTCCATGAGAACTGCGCTTCAAGCCCTTGGCTATAGGCTTTCCCCGCATTTTCTATGGCGAAATTAGGGTAATTCGGCTGTAGGACTTGAATATCCGTCCAATCGATATAAAATGCAGAAAAGTTAAATTTCAGCTTATTCTCAAGCCATTGTGTTTTTACCCCCGCCTCAAAGTTCCAGGTATATTCCGGGTCGTAGGCCGAGCCTGTATTTTGTGCGAGGTTAAATCCACCACCACGATACCCTCTTGAAACACTGGCATAGGGCATGAGATTATCGGTGGCGTGCCAACTTAAAGCGGCTTTAGGGAGCCATGCTCCGTATGAGTTGCTGTTACTTCCTGTTGCATTGGTCATGCCCCACATTTCAACCATCGCGGGGGTTGCACCATTCGTATAATAAAAATCTTTATTTTCGTAATCATATCGAAGCCCTAAAGTCAGATCGACAGGGCCGAATGAATATACACCTTGCCCAAACACGGCGAGGCCTCTGCTGCTTGTGGTCCCTCTCTGAAAATAATAGTTATTGGCAACATAAGGATCTGCACTGCCGGCTGCATATTTGTAGCGTAGCATGTCTGACTCAGCGAACATAAAAGTGCCAACTAACCATTTAAATGGGCTGTCACTTTCTTCCGGGGATTGGAGGCGAAATTCTTGCGTAAACATTTGATTGTTTTCAGTGATATAATAGCGCGTCAAATCTTCTATGGTGAAGTCCATATCCTGGTCACCACGTGAATGTGTGTCGCGAACACTTGTGATTGAGAGCAATTTTGCTGAATCAAAATTCCATTCAGCTCGTAGTGATGCCCCCAATGCTCGCCTGCGTGCTAATCCATCCCAATCCACATCAACTTCATGAGGATCAGAGTATACTTTGGACAGAGTGTTAAATTCAGCATAATTTCCCTCGTAAGCCTCCCCATCCACATTCAGTGTCAGCCTGAAATCCGTACTGGGAGACCAATCAAACGACGCACGCCCGACCCAATCATCATGCTGATCAACTGTATTCGAGCCAGAATGATCATTTTTGAAGTATCCATCGCTATGTTCGAATTGCCCTGCAATTCGCATAGACAAGACATCACGAACTAACGGACCGGACACCATGCCTGTCGTCGTCGTTGTATTGTAACTTCCGTACGTTTCAGTCAGCTTGCCTTCCCAAACATCTTTATTGGCTTTCTTTGTAAAAATACTAATGATTCCCGCTTCACTATTACGCCCATAAAGCGTCCCTTGTGGTCCACGAAGCACTTCAACTCTGTCCACGTCGAAAAGTGGAATCTCATAACCAGGATAATAAATGTCATCTACGTAAAATCCCAAAACAGGAGCTCCACTCATAAAAGAAGTGATTCCACGAACAGAAGCAAAAGAATCTCCTTCATGAGCATCTGGTCCAGATTTTACAAAAAACATATTAGGATTTACTTTGAAAATATCTTTTGTTTTTTCTACCTGACGTATTTCAACATCATCTGAAGAAAGAACGGAAACACTAGATGGAATTGATTGTACATCTTCCTGCATTTTATCTGCCCGTACAACAATGGCATCCATGTCCATAGATGGTGTAATGCTCTCCTCATCCGCATTGTCTGCAGCAAAGACGGGCATAGTGAAGAGCAAAAACATTATTGCCATAAATTGGACCCCTAAACTCCTCATTTTCTTGCTCCCTTTCGATTATTTTTTCAGTTATCCTGACCAGTTAGAAGAACCGTTCTCACTGAACGTCTTTGTATTGATAATGAAAATGATACTCATTTTCGTTTGTATAGCCTGCTATCTAGTAAACGATACTTTTGATGTCAACATCGTTCTTTTCGGATAAAAATATTGATTTTATCTTTATTAATCCACACTTAGTAAATATTTTATTTATTCTTATTGAAAATGACATTTACTTTCAATTTTATTTTCGATATTCAACCATCCGAATCATGTATTAAACAAAGTGTCATTATCCAGATTAAAACATTATAAATTCAGCATATTATAGATAATAGAGTTATGATTGAGTCGTATGGTGAACGATGAGTGCTTCACCGAAATTTCTTCATCAACTCTATTCGCAAGAGGGATTTTCTTTTACCAAAACTTTTTTATTGAGACATAAATCTATTGCAATAAAACGTGTTAAGAATTTATTTCAAATAATAATCTGCATATTTTTTTGTATTTCAAAATAAATTGTATTGAAATCTTCTTCTAAAAATCTGGAAGATAATCCATGTCTATGAAAAAACAGAAAAAAAGAATGCAGAGGAATACATGTTGAAAAAAAATTTTCTTTGTGAAGAAAAAACGCTGCTGGAAAGTATACAACTCAGTCGATTACCGCAGCTATGCCAAGCTTTGGTGGTCTCAGTCGGTTGTTCTTCAGACATCACATGTCGACTTGCCTCCCTTGGGCTTTTACCGGACAAGCCCGTTTTCGTTATTCGTACGACCAAGCGTGGAGCCGTGGTCATACGAACCAATGGAATGCTTCTCGCTCTATCCGCGGGAGTTGCTCAAAAAATTTTTGTGAAGGACGCTCAGCATGAGACCGAATAACCATCGACCTTCCTCTTTCCATGTGGCAGTGGCGGGACAGCCGAATACGGGAAAATCAACAATTTTCAATGCGTTAACAGGTCTACATCAGGAAGTCGGCAACTGGGCAGGCAAGACTGTTGAAAAAAAGATGGGAAAAGCCGTCATAAACGGTGAAACCTTCCAGTTTGTCGACCTCCCAGGCACATATTCTTTATTAGCCCGCTCAGAAGAAGAAAAAATTGCAGTACAGCATATCATGGAGGAACAAATCGATGCCATAGTCATTGTTGTAAATGCAGCTAATCTTGCTCGAACTTTAAATTATTGCTTAGATATATTGCTTATTGGTGTTCCTTGTATTCTTGCTGTAAATATGGCAGACGTCGCACAATATAATGGAATAAATATAAATATAGAATCATTAGAAAATGCTTTAGATATTCCATGTATTGAACTTGTGGCTTCTAAAAAAAGAGGTGTTGAAAATTTACGAAATGTTCTTTCCCTACCTATAAGGATATCAAATAGAAAATTACTACCTGAACTCATAGAAAAAATACCCTTAGAATTGAAAGAAAAATATAAGGAAATACTGAAAATAGTATCCACTACATCAGAAAAAAATATAGATATGGAACGTCTTGTTTGGAAAGCAATGGAAGGAGATACGTTTGCAGACAAAAAAATTAAACAATTAATCCATAAGACAGGTAATATTTTTCCGGAAATTGCTGCTACACAAGCTCAAACCGCACGTTTTACATGGATACAGGAAATTTTAGAAGAATGTATAATTGCGGAAGAACCACAAGAAACCTTGACTCAACGCTGTGATAAATTTTTTTTACACCCTTTTTGGGGGTACGTATTCATGGCAGTGATTCTCCTGTCAGCCATTAGTGTAGGGTTATTGGTCGGTTATCCTACAGGCATTGGCATAAGTATTCTTATACAAGATATTTCTACATTTGTTGTAAATAGCCTTCCTTCGAGCATGCCGATGCTTACGGCATTGATACAGAGTATATTTCTTAGCGCTTCTGCATTAGTTTGCATGGTTCCACTTATCGCCGTGTTTTATTTTATCTTCTCTTTTCTGGAAGAAATTGGATATATACCACGAACCGCATTTCTCATGGATTCACTTATGACGAAATTAGGTTTGAATGGTATGTCTTTTATTCCTTTACTCTTTTCTCTTCCGTGTAATATTCCAGGTATCATTGGCACACGTACGATAGCGCATACGCAGCAACGTCTTCATACATTGTTGCTTATACCACTTGTGCCATGTTCTTCTAAAATAATAGTCCTGCTTACGCTATGTACATGGCTTTTTTCACCAATTGGAGCCATTATTGCTGCTTGCGGAATAATGGGATTCTCTTTCTTGCTTTTTATGATCGCCAGTATCTGGTTAAAAAAGACATTAATGAAAGGAGAGAACAGTTATGATATGCTCATGGAACTTCCGTTGTTTCATGCGCCTAATTTTCAAATCATCGGATTGCATGTTTTGCATAATGTTTTGGCTTTCCTTAAAAAAGCCTCAGCCATTATCTTAGGATTCGGAGTTATCCTCTGGTTTCTATCTTATTATCCTGCCGGTAACATTAACTCTTCATACCTCGGAATGATCGGTACGCGACTTGAACCACTTGCCTCTTTTATGGGGTTAGATTGGAAACTTCTCACGTCACTCATGACATCTGCCCTCAGCCGTGAAACGGTTTTGCCCACGATGGCCCTCCTTTATAATGTGCCCATTGAAAGTTTGAAGGTCACGTTGCAGACACAGATCACAACAGCAAGCGCAATTTCTTTTCTGCTCGCACAATTCCTTTCCATGCCTTGCTTACCAACTCTAGGAATGATTTTTAAAGAATCAAATTCATTGAAAAAGACTTTTTTTGTAGCATGTTATACAATTTTACTTCCTATAGTTGTCTCTATAGGAACATATACTATGCTTACAATTGTATTATAAAAAATTATTTTTATGATGAAATAATGACCAATCATGTTACGCTCTTTATAACACAATAAATCACAATATTAAACACAACTTCCATTCAGTATTATTCATATGAAATGAAATTTTTCTTCATACAATAATAATATCATCTTTTTAAGATGGTTTTTACAATCATTGAGCCTGAGTATAGGTGGGTAAACTCCATTACAACTTGGCAATGAATTGTTAGAGTAATTTGGGGCTAAAATCACTTGAAATTACAGTATAAAATTACTGAGGATGTCGATAAAGAAGAGCTTGATGTGACTTTTTTGTTGGAAGGATTGATTTTGACTGTAAAAAAAAACAGGACATACTTTATAGTTTTTTTTGTAAAAAAAACCGTGCGTACCATTCTGCGACGAGAGATCCGCGAAGAATGATATGCAAAGGGCACGTGGCTGGATGAAAGATGTCTGTATTTTGCCTTATGTTTTAAGGCGAAATATATGCCTTAACCACATTAATTATTCAATGAGACGACCACATCCTCTGCAAAAAGATGATATCGCTAGCGCAATTCAAAGGCTACCGGCAAGACAGCGACCCAATTCACTGGTTTTCCTTTCAGTGTTCCAGGCTTAAAGCGCCAGCGAGCAAGCGCGCGCCGGACATTTGTTGAAAAAATATCAGCATATTCCCCTCCTAATATATCCACACGCTTGACGTGACCGCCTTTATCGACAAGCAAACGCACCCGAAGTTTGGTGCGTAGACCGCGCCGTTTTGCCTTTAAAGGATACTCAGGTTGAGGCGCAAAAACCAAAGCAGGCTGCCTGTCAAGCTGACTCGCTTGTAAGGGACTGCCAGTTGATCCAAGATTTCCTCCTCCCCCAGGAGTTCCACGCCCTCCGGAAGGAGTTTTTGATCCACCGCTTGTACTGGAAGTCGCATTTGACTTCACGGGCGCGGTTTGACTGGCGGTCTTCGTTGTTTGCGATTTCGCCTTGTGTTTTTTTACCGTATTCGCCTTTTTTTTCTTATGGGAAGTTTCCTTTACCGGAGGTGTATGCTTTATCTTTTTAGGTTTCGGTTTTGGCTTAACAGCAGCTTTTTCTTTCAATGGAGGAGGCACGGGAGTGGGTTCGATTTCCTGAGCGTCCAATGTTTCCAACGGCTTTTGTTGAGGCTCAGCGGGCTGTTCTTGCAATAATTCCTCCGGCGGAGGCATTGGAGTCGGCTCAGGAGCCTGAGCCATTTCTTTCTCTAAAGGTGGTTCCGGTTCATTCGATTTCTGTGGTACATCTGGTGGTCCTACCGCAATATCAGGACTGGCCGCCCCGCTCCCGTAACCTGGCATCCCTAAAGAGGCAGTGAGTACAATGCGAGGCAAAACAGGAGGGAGAGGTTTGGGGCCAGCCAAAGCAGCCATACTGATGATAGCTAAAGCATGGGCCAGAATTGAAACTGTCCACACACTCCAGGTTGCCAACGAACTGAGTCCGGCACCACGGCGAGAGGCTAGATATAGACTCATGGCAGGGCTCTACCAAGTTTGCTGTTCTGCTCAATGCTATGAGATTGCCCGTCCTGCTGTGCTTCAGATATGAGTGATAAACTCGACACACCGCAAGCTCCGACATGCCCGAGTAATTCCATAACCCGACCATAATCTAAGCTTCTATCGCAACGCACGAATACCGTTTGTCCAGGTTTGTCCGCCTCCATTTCTTTCAAACGACCGGCCATGGTCTCTTCCGTCACAAGGTCTTCACCAAGATAAATCTGACCGTCTTTGTTCATGCTGACGACAATAGGCTCCTTCGGTGGTTCCAAACTTGCGGCCGAAGTTTTGGGGAGTTTTAGTGGCACGCCTGCGATCATCAAGGGGGCTGTCACCATAAATATGATGAGAAGCACCAGCATGACGTCGATAAAAGGGGTGACATTGATCTCAGCATTAAGCCCAGCACCTTGATCGTTATCTCCTGCACCATTAAGCGGCATCATCAACCGCCTCCATACTTCTTGCCGGAGCTTTACGTGTAATCGCGGCTATAGCGAGCGATAATCTCCGGGATAAACTGTTAAAGTCAGCTGCAATTTTGTTATATGCAACGGATGCTGGAATCGCCGTCACCAATCCGGCCGCTGTTGTAAAAAGTGATTCGGCGATGCCCGGTGCAACAACAGCTAAACTGGTGTCGTTTGTATGCGCGATACTGACAAAAGAATGCATAATGCCCCAAACAGTCCCAAAAAGACCGACAAAAGGTGCAACTGAACCAATCGTAGCAAGATAAGGAAGACGACGCTCCGCTCTCAAAAGTACGCTCGATACAGCATCACGCATAGCGCGTTCGACACAATTTCTGCGATCAACAGGATTTTCACCGGGAGCGGTTTGTGCCCAGGCACTGCGCCCTTCTTTTAAAATTGCGTCAGGCAATTCGCCTCCGGGTGAGACTGTGCTTCCTGGATTATTTGATTGTGCGATGTCTTCAAATTGACGTGTCTGTCGTCGATAACGATATAAAATAACACTTTTTTCCAAAATAATGGCCCAACAAATCACCGAAGAGAGGATCAAAATAACCAACACTCCCTGTACGGCGCCTGTCGCTTGAGCAAAAACCCATCCCAACGATAATTCAATTTGCGGCATAACATGTATCCTTTTTCATTACCCGGATTTGATCGATCTGCAGCACCAAAGCGCGGCGCATTCGCTGGAGTGTTTCGCAACCGATTCTTGTCGGGTACAATCTTTCCGGCTTGATCGAAAAACTTTTGATTCTGCAAATGAAATTCAATCTCATATTAAATGAGACAATGTCCCTTGTCTTATCCCAAAAGAACCCTTTTCTTTAAAATTCGAGAGTCCTTTGCTGAGGAAGGATGTGATAACGGCATCCTGATTTTGATTTTTTACATGTATTTTAAATTAGTTACGACGGAAATAGACAGGAGGAGACCCAAAACGAGCATGAAATTCCCGAGAAAAGGAAGGAAGGCTTCCATATCCGACGGACAGTGCGACTTCTGTCACGGAAAACCCTTGATTTTTCAATAAGTCACGAGCCATTTCTAAACGAAGATCACGGAGATAACCGCGTACTGTTGTGCCGAATGTAGTGCGAAATCGTCGAGTTAGCGTCGTCGTCGAGGTGCCACACATAGCTGCTAATACTTTAACCGAGGGCGGTGAAGCCGGGTCACTCTGCAGGATAGCCGCAGCGCGTTGTTCTAACGAAATAGGCAGTTGCATTTGCTGCACGTGTAAACAATGCGCAAGCAATTCTAAAATCTTGGCAAGCAGATAAAGTTGATTTTCCTCCTCGGGAGAGCCCTGACTGAGAGTTTTTAATACCGATTGTGCTTTTTCGGGGCATGGAACGACAAGAACATCAGGGAGTTCAACCAACAAACGGCAAAGGGATCGCCGTATGCGGATAAGCGTCAACTTGTATGAGATAGCGCGATGCAGCAAGATACTATAGCCGCTAGAGTCATGGTGGCTATGCATAATAGCGCAATTCACGGTATCGGTTTCGCCAATCACTCGTAAATATCCGCATTCTTGGCTTCGCACGATCATGGTTTGCACTTCGACTTCCTCAGTTTGGATAAAGCCCAGTTTTTCAATATGCATAGGCTGAAAACTTGTCTCGTGCTTATCCTCTCGCGGATGTCTCAAGGGAAGAAAAACGAGCGAACATCGTTTTTCCCGATTCATGAATATTTCAACCTATCAATGTGTTTCTCCATGTTGAATTGTATCCTTTTGTGTCTATTCCTTATTTCTCAGAATCGCCATGATAATGAAAATTGTTTTCAATGAAATTACCAAAAAGCATATGACATGTCTTATCCTTGAATAACAAAAATCTTATTTTGAAAAACGAAGTGCAAGACAAAGTGGAGGTTTATGTTGCCTTAGCCGTTTACTGTGTTTGCTTTGAGTTGCCAGCGACGAGCAGCTTGCTGATCTTTCCATAATTCAGCATACAATCCACCGGCAGCGAGTAAAATTTCATGCTGACCTTGTGCAACGATACGGCCAGAATCGAGAACAAGGATTTGATCCGCGCTTATTATAGAAGATAACCGGTGAGCAATGACAATCACAGTACGCCCTTCTGCCAGATGTGCTAATGCATCTTGAACGGCAAATGCATTTTCCGGGTCTAATGAGGCTGTAGCTTCATCGACAAGGACAATGGGGGCGTCTTTTAAAAGAGCCCGAGCGATAGAAATACGTTGGCGTTCCCCACCTGAAAGACGGCGCCCACCTTCCCCGACACGAGTTTGCCAGCCTTGGGGTAAAGATTCGATGCATGAGAGACAATTTGCTTGCCGTGCCGCTTCACGTACGGCTTCAAAAGAGGCTTCTGGGCATCCCAGCCGAATATTGTTTTCTACTGTATCGTCAAATAGATAGACATCCTGAAAAATCATGGCAATACGATCATAAAGAACATGGGGGTCTACATCCCGCACATCGACTCCACCCAAGAGAATTTGGCCTTCAGCTACATCGTAGAAACGTGCAATAAGTCCAGCCAACGTGGTTTTCCCTCCCCCACTGGGACCCACAAGAGCTGTCATCGTGCCGGACCTCGTAGTGAAACTGACGTTATTAATCACAGATTTATCGTGATAAGCAAAAGATACATCTTGAAATTCCACGTCATTTCCAATCGGAACAAGCGGGGAAACCTTTCCGGAGAGCTTTGGAAAAGAGAAAACGGTAGCAATGCGCCGAGCTGCAAGTGATATATACCGAACAAGAGTAGAAAAACTTCCAGCCAGATGAAGTGGTTCATAAAAATGTTGACCAAGAATAAGAAAGATAATGCATGTTGCCGGAACCACACTTTCAGAAGCAAGAAGCGTTACAGCAAGCAAAATTATCGCCACGAAGCTGAGGTCGAGAATACAACGGAAGAACATAAGGGGAAGGACTCCGGCTACTTCAAGTCCCACACTCAAATCACGATTACGACGCATGGCGTCATTGAGGAGATCAAGGCGTTCTCCCGCTATATTGTTCGATTTCAGATCTTTTATTCCCTCTAAAAATTCCAACATATGTAAAAGCATATCATTTTGTGCTGTTACATGACGTTTTCCCAATCGGCCGACCCATTGATGTGCCCACCAGACGAGTGGTCCCGAGATGACCACTCCAGCGATCATAAACAAAGCCAACTGCCAATTAATCCAAAACAGCCACGCAGCCAGTAATATCGGTAATATGACCCCACTCGTCATTTCTACCAATAAATGACTCATAACATTTTCCACACGGCTCATATCTTGAAGTAAATTTGCCGTAATATCACCAGGGTCACGGGATTTAAAAAACGACAGCGGAAGGTCTTTGAGATGCGTGGCCAGACGCACACGAGCATCCGCAATAATAGTATAGGCCCCTACGCATGCTTTCGTTTGAGCTTGAGCTGATAAAAGAACGTGTCCGATAAAAATAAGACATATTATTCCGACAAGTATAAAAATTTTTTCTATATCGGCATCACGACCTTTTGTGACAAGCTCGGTAATAATGACGCATAATAAAGCTAATGGCATGCCTCGTAGGATCAAAGCTACAAAATTGAGAGCGAAAGGGAGTCGTAGGCTTTTTAACCCACCGGTAACAATAGAAAAGTTTTTTAGCATACGATATGCTCCTTTTTCTCTGCAGTCCCGGGTAAATACCAATCTTGTGACTGATAATCAGCCTTCCACAACGACGCATAGCACCCCCCAGCAGCCAATAATGTGTCATGATGACCGTTTTCGACAATACGTCCTTCATTGATAACAATAATTTGGTCGGCAGAAGCGATTGACCGGAGACGATGAGCCGCCACCAAAACGGTTTTACCAGCAAAAAGTTCAGCTAGGGCATTTTGTATTTCCAGCTCGTTTCGTGCATCGGCGTAGGAAGTTGCTTCATCAAGTAAGACAATCGGGGCGTCTTTAAGAATAGCCCTCGCCAGTGCAATACGTTGAAGTTGTCCACCGCTGATATGCAGTCCAGAACCTGCACCAACACGAGTATCGTACCCCAATGGCAATTCCTTAATAAAATCATGGCAACGTGCTGCTTTGGAGGCTGCTACTATTTCTTCTCGGCTTGCTCCGGGTCGCCCCATGGCGATATTATCATGCACAGATTCCGTAAAAAGAAATGGATCTTGAAAGACTGCGCAAACACTCGCAACAAGTGCGGATTGTGATAAATCGCACACCTTCGTATCGCCAATGCGAATGCAGCCTTCTTTAGGATCAAAAAATCTGGTTGCAAGATTGATAATGGTAGATTTTCCAGCCCCACTCGGGCCAACCAAAGCGGTTACAGTCCCAGCTCGCGCCACGAAGTGGGCATCGCGTAAAGCAGGTCCTGATTCATAATCAAAATCTACATGTTCAAAAAACAAATCGCCAGAAACAGGAATCGTGTGATTCGCGCTCTCTGCATTGAGAGTCGGAGTTTCGAGAATTGCCTGAATACGATCCAGTCCTTCTCCCATGCTGCAAAGAGAGCCTCCGAGCAATGCGACTTTGGCTAAAGGGCGCAGGTAGCTTGTTCCAATCATGAAAAAGAGAAACAATACGGCCAAATCAAGACGACCGGAAAAATACAACCAAAGCCCGATGGGAAGCAAAACGATAAGCGGTGCCCCGGTAATAGATACAAACATAGCCCAAGGTGGAGCTGCACGGCGGCTCCAATCGCACTGAAAATCACGAAAGTGCATGATTGAGGAACGTAGCTGTTTAAGAGAGTCCGGAGAGCGATTAAATATTTTTATAACCGGCATACCACGAACATATTCAATAATAGCAGCATTCATATTTTCCATTGCATCATGATAGCGTTTTAAAAGTCCCCCCTCGCCTACGTCAGAAAAAGCTCGACTCTGTAACCATATGCAGATCGGCACAGGAATCAGCGCGACGAGAGCCAATCGCCAATCAAACCAGGCCATGACACAAAAAACCAACCCCGGTAGAGCAACTCCACAAACAAGGTCCGGTAAATGGTGAGCAATAAACATCTCTATT
This sequence comes from Desulfovibrio inopinatus DSM 10711, assembly GCF_000429305.1. Taxonomy (NCBI): domain Bacteria; kingdom Pseudomonadati; phylum Thermodesulfobacteriota; class Desulfovibrionia; order Desulfovibrionales; family Desulfovibrionaceae; genus Desulfovibrio; species Desulfovibrio inopinatus. The sequence goes on along the minus strand of NZ_AUBP01000002.1, from coordinate 351,972 downwards.
TCTTCAATATCATCGAAAAGAACCTTTTGTGTTGCCCCAGAATTATGCGAGGTAAAATATCCCATAGGCAGCTTCGCCGCATGATGAAGAATTTTGAGGCGTAATTGATAAAGAATGTCATAGGCTGCAATATGACTCAGCATAGTCGAGGCAAAAAAAAGACAATACTGGCCAACAACACCCGCGACAGCCCAGAGTCCAATCGACCATAAAGAACTCATAAGATGGGGTCCAAAATCCGGAGTAAGAAGCAATGTAAGTGCGGCATAAACGGCAAGTGCCGGTGTCAACGACAGGAAGGCACTTCCAAGTGCAAGGAGTACCGCAAGCCCTATGTACCAACGATGCTGACTTGCCAGACGTAGTAATTTTGTAAAGACAATAAGAAATGGAGGCATAGAAAAGCTCCTATCCAAAAATTTATCCATACGTACATGCTATAGGACATGGTATGGACACCCTATGAACCCAAGTCAGATGAATAAAAACATCAAACAAACATACGCGGCCCAAGCGCTCCACCGAGAACGGCACAGAGAAAATTTCCGGAGAGAGGTTCAAAAAAGACCGCTAGAAACTGGTCTATGGCAATCATTCTCGTCTGATTTCATAGCACCAATTCAATTCAAGATAGACTGCTACACTTTTGCTTTCGAATTACGAGCGAACCAATTCAATCCTGTGTGCGTGGACCTTTCTATTGAAAACGACAATCAATTTCAATGAATTATCTTCAGGAAGCATATTTATCCTAAAAGCTACAAAATATTATCCTGAAACAATCAGTATAGATTATTGTAAAAATACAAATGCAACAGCAGCAACGATGACATAATTAAAATATAAATAATTTTAATATATTAATTGAAGAATGATTATTCCGAAGATGAGACATGGAAGATGACATCCCTATAAGAAAGAAAAAGGCAACCAAGAGGACTTGAGACGCCAAACAAGCAAGCTGTTTTTTGGCAAAGAAAATTTTCAATGGTCTTGAAATTTTCTTTTCTGGTCGGGATGAGAGGATTTGAACCTCCGCCCCTTGAACCTCATTTGTAGTAGTCACGACTTGATCTGACATTCTCCCGTACACTCCAACAACCTCTCTCCCCATCCATTCTCTTCACTAGGTGTGATCCTGCTACAGAGTTGTGGACACCAAGTTAAACCACCATTCTTTAACGCCCAGGATTCATGTAATCCACAAGCATCACACCATTGAGATAAGTCTAAAAGATGTGAATATAAATACAGCAATCATCAAATACCGGTGACCCGTCGGTGAACCTGAATTCCGGAATATTCCTCTAGAATTCCGACAAGAGTGTTCACAGGCACTGCAAAAAAATTAATAAAATCAATACCTCTTGAACCTTCTCCAGGAATGGCATTCAAGAAGCCGTGGGTTCAATTCCCTCCAGCTCCACCAGAAAATTTTCAATACATTGGCCCGGTTATCCTTCAAGATAATCGGGCCTTTTCTTTTGCAGTGAACCTGCCCGTGAACCGGGGGTGAACATCTCTCCGCCGAGAAGCACCTTTACCCACTGAAATAACTCGCTAGGTTCTACACCGAAGACGGGGGCAGGGCCGGGAAAATCGCCTTTCCGACGTGGTTCACTTCACGCTATCCGCACAGCACTTTTACCCTTAATCTATAATTTTCGAAATTCCGAAATCCGTATGCTCGACGTTGTATAAGCTTCATTTTTCGATGAAAGCCCTCGGTTATTCCATTGTTTTTAGTATATCGAAACATCCGAGCCACCTCTTCCTGCCAGCTCTGTAAAGTTCTTCCAAGTGTTTTGAGAGGGGAAAAAGGAGATTTTCGGAGTTGATTAATCTTTTCAATGAGTTTTGCAACGTACTTCCGGCATCCTTTCTCATTTTGCGTTTTGGTGCGGAGCAAGTCATTAAGAGCATGACAAAACAGGTATAACGATTCAATCGCGGGTTGAGTTGTGAGATATGCAGTAAGTTTTGCATGCTGTTTTTCTGTCAAACGATCCTGTCTTCGCAATAAAAGCCGCATCAAACCTTTTCGGCCATGTGCGAGACGTTCTTCATCAAGGAGTATACACGTCTTGCTAAAATGGTGATTTACAAGCCGAATAACATGAAAACGATCTGACACGATTTGGGCGTTTGGGAACCAGGTGCGGACCATGCTACGATAAGCGGAGTTCATATCGATACAAACAACTTCGACTTTCTCTCTTCCTTTAAGTTTTGATAAAAAGTCTTTTAAATCCGCAGCACTTTTCCCCTCCGCAAGATCAAAAACACTATTTTTCTCAAGATCACAAAACGTTGTGAGGAATTTCTTCTTTCGTGTAAATCGATGTTCATCGATACCAAGAATGCGAGGACAGTTTTTGCTTTTCCGGTGGTTCGCCTTGTGGCAAATCATTTGATGATAAAATCGCTCTACACTGGCAACACCAATATGATTCTCTTGGGCAATGTCTTTATTGCTGTAACCCCTCATCCGTTTTCTCTAATTGCAGGAGTTGTCTGGAAAGAGTGCTTTTCCCAGAGCCCGATTCACCCACAATTCCTAATACCTCGCCGCGGGTGAGAGTAAAACCTACGTTTTGAATCGCATCTACTGTTTGTTCGGCAACGTTATATCGCTTGGTCACATTGCTCACTTCAAGAAGTTTGGACGCGAAGCTATGGGGTAAAGATATTGCCCGAATTCGTGGCACGTCAGATATTAACTTTTTTGTATATGCATGTTTCGGTGAATGGAGTATCTGTCTAGTGGGCCCGCATTCAACAATTTCCCCCTGGAACATGATGGCCGTCCTGTCGGCTATATGTGACGCAAGAGATACATTGTGTGTCACAAGAATGATTGATGCTCGGCATTCTTCACGTAGGATACGAAATTCATCAATAACCTGACGTTGATTCATCACATCAAGAGCACTGGTGGGTTCATCGGCTAGGATAAGAACAGGCTCCATTACCATAGCCAGGGCTAGAACTACACGCTGGCACATGCCCCCGGAAAATTCAAAAGGACAGCAATCCAACACTCGGTCCGTATCACCTAGGCCCAGTTTGTTAAAGACGGTTCGTATTGCAGCGAGGGCTTTGGGAGGATCAATCCGTTTGTGGCTCCGCATGGTGTCCAGAAACTGACTACGTATTTTACGTATGGGGTTCATGGACGTCGCAGGGTTTTGGAAAACCGTGCATAATTTTTCACCCAGTAGTTTTCGGCGATCCTCAAAAGAGAGTTCAGCCATATTCAGGCCGTTGAAAATTATAGACCCGCTGGAAATGCGTACATCATTGGAAGGAAGGCCCATTATTGCCTTTAAAATAGTTGATTTGCCCGACCCTGATTCGCCGACCAGAGCGAAAATTTCCCCGGCTCCGACCTCAAAGGAAATATCACTGACGACATTTTTCCCATTATACCCGGCGCAAAGGTTCCGGAGATTTAAGACAGTATCTTTCATACGCCGCTGATATCCTTGACATCCATACGGTCTCGCAAAGTGTCACCCAGATAATTAAATATCATTACTATAACAATAAGAGCCTCTGGGGTTCATTCGCGCTGGAAACTCCCTCGCGTCGCGTGTTCTACAGCGGCGACAGCGGCTACGGCGGGCATTTCGCGGAAATCGGCGAGCGCTTCGGCGGTTTCGATCTGGCCCTGCTCGACAGCGGCCAATACAGCGAGGATTGGCCGTATGTGCACATGATGCCCGAACAGGCGGCGCAGGCGGCCAAGGATTTGCGGGCATCGCGCCCTCCCGTCTCACGCGGGCAAGTTTTGCATTTCCTACCACTCGTGGAATGAGCCGTTTTTGCGCTTCACGGAAGCGAGCCAGGACAAGCCTACCGCCCCGTTACGCCCAGAATCGGCGAAGTTGTGAACTTTGCCGATCCCGGGCAGGCTTTCTCCCGTTGGTGGGAAGTCTAGCCCGGGGAATAGAGCTGTTTGGAGAACGGAATTACCCCTCTTCGCCCCAGGCCTTGGCGCTGCGGGACACCTTTTTGCGTACGTTTTTCCAGTCGGTGTCGTGGGTGAACATGGACTCCGGCAGGGCGGCAAGCATCTTTTCATAGAGGCTCAGAGGAACCGTAAAGGTTAGTTCATCGACCTTCATGAATTTCCTGGCCGAGGGGTCCATGCCACCGATGACGGCCTTCTCCAGCCCCTGTTGCTTGTAATAGAGCGGCCAGCCGATCATGTTGGTGCAGGCCGCGCCGAAGGGAGAGACTACGCACTCCATGTCGCCCGTGGTGAACACAGTCTGGATGAAAAGGCCGGTCAATATCTCCGGGCGAGCGAAGAAAATGACGAATTCCGGCTGTTCCTCGTCGGTGAACAGGGACAGGGGTTTGAAGATGCAATACTTGCCCGGGGCTTCGCGCGGGTTTACCTTGAGCATGAATTCACGCATGGCGTCGGGATTCGTCATGTACCGTTCGCCATGAAGAGGAGTGCCTTCAAAGCCGGTGGAAACGTAATGCTCGATGAACCTGAGGTGGGGCTTCATCATCGAGCAATAGTACACGCCCCCGAGGCATCCGTATTCTTCCGAGGAGATAAAGGCCGCACCGCGTCTTTTCCTGGCCAGCCAGACACTGCCCATAACGCAAGTGAAGGTCTTCATGACCTCTTGCATGTCCAACTCTCCCTTGTCCTCCAACTCACGCGAGATGGGGGTTCCCACCTTCGGGCCGAAGGCGTTTTCCGGCTTAATGTCGGAGTAGTATACGCCGAAGGGTTCCTCACTCAATCCGAGGTGCTCCAGGAAGGTGGTGGTACCATCGAGTATGGATTTCATTGTCATGACTTCCTCCTTTCATTCTTTGTCCGTTATCCGCTACTGCGCGTGGCGTTGCCTTTCGACATGACTTTTCGTATCATGCTCACAAATAAAATAAATAGCATTTAATGAAAAACTATTTTCCTTTGGCGGGCATAATAATGCAGGCTTTCCTCAACGACGTTCCGCTGCTGGTGGAGGTAGCAAGGCAGAAAAGCTTTTCTAAAGCTGCTGATATCCTAGGGATTGGCGTTTCGACCCTGTCCAGGCGTATCAAGCTGTTAGAGGAGCGTATGGGCGTGCTCCTTTTCTACAGGGACACACGCAACGTCGAACTCACGGACAATGGGGCGTATTTGCTAGATCGGTGCGGCTTTGTCCTCGATGAGGCGCAGAAGGCCTATGACTCCGTGGTCATGAATATGCAAAAGCCGTCAGGGCTTCTCCGCATCTGCATGTTTCTGGATCTGTACAATGGGCTGTTCAAGAAAGTGCTGCTGGATTTCGCAGCCAAGTGGCCGGATATCCGGATGGAGCTGACCTTCCAGGAGCATCCCGTGGACATGCGTACGGCTCCTTTTGATGTCGCCTTCGTCACCGGGCCGTCCATCTCACCGGCGTTGGTCGCCAGGAGGCTATTGACCATAGAACCTTTTCTCTACGCCTCGCCCTCGTTGTTTGATAGGTATTCCATGCCGGTGGAGCCCAATGACCTGCTCCAACTGCCATGCATCGTGCTTCAGCGTTTCGGGCGGCGGTGGCCCATGCACAACGGCAACCGGCAGGTGACCGTTGAAATCCAACCCAAGTACAATTTCAGCTCCGTGGAAATGTGTCGCGATTTTCTTCTGGCCGGACATGGCGTCGCCATGATCCGCAGAGAGCGTGCCGAACCCGATGAAAAGGCGGGGCGGCTGGTGCGCGTACTACCGGATTGGAGCGGTGGATTTGTGCACGACGTCAATCTAGTCATGGGGCTCAGCCAGCTTCCTCAGAGAGTCCGACTGTTCGTGGATCATGTGATGTCCAATTTTCCCTCATGACTGCCAGGCGGTTTGAAGACGGCCATTCGATTCAGTCTTGCCATCCTGTGCCCTTTCTCGTTTTGGAGGATAAGACCTATCTGCGCACCACTTTCCGGTGAACCGTCGGTGAACCTGGATTCCGCAAGATTCCTCTAGGATTCCGACAAGAATATTCACATGCCTTGTAAAAAGGTTAATAAAATCAACACGTCTTGATCGTTCGCCAGGCATGGCATTCAAGAGGCCGTGGGTTCAATTCCCTCCAGCTCCACCAGAAAATTTCCAATACATTGGCCCGGTTATCCTTCAAGATAACCGGGCCTTTTCTTTTGCGGTGAACCTGCCGGTGAACCGGGGGGGAACATCCCTTCGAGCGTTCTCCTTGGCACATACTCAAAAATGAATAGATTTGTGTTTAGTAATTTTTGCAATTGGATTGATGTTGACTGGACGGCAGTATGTGCTTTCTCAGCTCAACTCATTGTGACAGCCCAGATAACCATAACGGTATCTTGGGAGTCCTTCATGATTGGTGCTATCAGCTTGATCTGCCTGGCTTTTGGTGAGGTGCTTGTGGGGTGTCTGGTTGAGGTCAAGAGCTGAGAGAGAAATTATACCGCTGGAAAACTGCACTGTTAATCCGATGACAGCGCCCGGAGGAGGTTCAAATCCTCCTCCACCCCACCATATCTTTTGCGAAGACCATATTTAAGGCTGAACTATGCCCGTGACGTTCATGGATTAACAATGAAGAGAATAGTTTCTAATACGTTCTTTCCTAGTTGGAGGAAAACCTTGCTGAAATTGTTTTCCTCCAACCCGGCACATCATGGGACGAATCACCCACGAAAGAGCTTTGATAAATAGGGAATGTCTTATTTTATTTTTGGTGAAGTCTTTACAGATTAAATGGTTTTACGACTCTGTCCAACACTCCTTGAATTTTAGAAATTGCGACGCCGTAATTTGTGATGGGCACGTTGCGACGCATACATTCACGAACACGACGCAACATTTCCGTTCTGTTAATCATGCATCCACCACAATGAACAGCGAGGGAAAATTCTTCAAGATCTTGAGGAAAATCGTGTCCTGTGTATTGAACAAATTCGAGATTTTTTCCCGTATATTGCGTCATCCAACGAGGAATTTTTACTCGTCCAATATCATCTGCTACAGCATGATGAGAACAAGCTTCACACATGAGAATTTTATCGCCATCACGTAATGCATCAATTTTCCTTGCGCCTTGCACCAATGTACGTAAATCACCTTTGTAGCGTGCAAACAAAATGGAAAATGTCGTCATTGCTATATGGTCAGGGACATCACCCGCCACTTTCAAGACTACCTGCGAATCGGTCACGACCAATGACAAACGATCTTGCAAGACTATCAATGCTTCTTCCAACTCTCGTTCCTTGACTACCATACCGAGTGCATCACTATCCAAAACATCCCGCAATACCTGTACTTGCGGTAAAATAAGCCGTCCTTTCGGAGCAGCGAGATCAATCGGTACCACGCACAAGACAATATTCCCTTCTTGAATAAAATCACTCACCAAGACTGGATCTTCTGCAAATTCACGAGGAGCACTTGCAATGATGGCTTTTTTTACAGCATCAATGCCTTCACCGGATGAAGTCGACGTTTGAAGATATGACAGATTTTTATTGGTGCAGAATTCCATATCTTCAGAGCGAGGAGAAGCGATATCTGTTTTGTTAAAAATGACAAGCGTTGCAATATTCAATTCATCCAAGCGCGAAAGAATATCCCGCTCTTTATCCCCTATACCGTCCAAACCGATAACCAACAACGCTATATCTGTTCTGTAGAGAACTTTGTGAGTTGCCTTAATGCGAAGTTCGCCAAGTTCACCGGAGTCATCAAGTCCTGCAGTATCATAAAAAGTAACAGGCCCAAGTGGAAGGAGTTCGTAATGTTTCCCTACAGGATCTGTGGTCGTACCGGGATGATCTGAGACAATAGCGATTTCTTGGCCTGCAATGGCATTAATAAGCGAGGACTTTCCAACGTTACGTCTCCCTACAAGGGAGATTACCATGCGTACGCCTTTGGGGGCTTTATCAGACATACCTTCTCTCTTCTTTGTTGATACTTCGTGCCGGGGACATGCCACGCGAAGACGACAAGGCATACCCGGCATCTTTCAAACGCTGCTGCAAAGAACGGATAGTTTGATGAACTGGAGTTAATGAATTATTTTTTCCAGGATAAATACTATAACCAGCCCGTACCGTTTCCGGTGTGGCTGATGGCATAACAACATTAGCACCGGCATGAAGTCCTCTTTCGCGCCCATCAGAAACTAAAGCATCCAAGGCGCTCGTTGTTGGAATATTGGCGTAGGGATGCATAATGCGTGTTATCGCCATAGCCCGTAAGGATTCATCGACATTTCCGGGAGGCGTATTACACAACGGAGTGGCGGGATGTGGAATAAATGGACCAATCGCGATCATATCTAACGGAAGATCACGCATCCGAATAAGATCATCCGCCAAGATTTCAGAAGTCATTCCAGGCAATCCGGTAATGATCCCCGATCCTGTTTCATATCCAAGTTTATAAAGAAGTTTTACTCGACGAAGGCGTTCTTCTACTCGTTGGCCGGGACGTAATTGCTCATGAAGCGGCGCATTGAATGTTTCCATTTTAAGCAAGTATCTATCTGCACCGCAATCTCGCCAAAAACGATACACATCTTCATCATAGTCGCCCAGAGAAAGTGTTACGGCAAGATCAGTATGTGTTTTAATATGCGTTATAATTCGACCTATTTCTTGAATTGAATATGCAGAATCCTCTCCTGACTGAAGTACAGCTGTCCCCATCCCTAAATCTATAATACTTTTTACAGAAAATATGATCTCGTCACTTTTCAATGAGAAACGATTCAAATTTGAATTGCTCTTTCGTAACCCACAATACATACAATTCTTTCTGCAATAATTTGAGAACTCAACGACACCACGTTGAAAAACATCTCTTCCAAAGACATGATCTCTCACCTCTCTCGCTTGCGAAAAAACATCTTCAGCATTTCGAGAAGACAACACTTCAATAATTTGGCTTCGATTCATATCTTTATCTCGGAAATACAACTCAAGTAATTATTGGGGCCTTTTTCTAAAAGCAGCATAGGTTTCATCCGTATATCCTAACTGCCGCATGCATTCTGGTGAAAGTAACCTCGTAAACGTATCAGCAGGCATGCCAATGCTATGTTCTGCTGCTTCAGCAAGAGAAAGATTATATTGTTTCGCATGTTGAATAATCTTTTCCGCTTCTGCATACCCAATAGCGGGAACCAAAACCCTAATAAGAGCAGCACTTGATACCACATGATGACGGCTTCGCTCAGCGTTTACGCTCATATCCGCCAAGCACCGGGTATGTAAGAGGGAAACACCTTGTCGAAGAAGGTGCAAAGATTCCAGAAGACTATGAGCCATAAGCGGCATAAATTGGTTTAACTCTAAATTCCCAAGAGCTGCTACTTGGCCAGCCAATCCATCATTGCTCATAATACGCAAGGCTGCTTGCGATACAGCTTCCGGTATGACGGGATTGACTTTACCGGGCATGATGGTCGAGCCGGTTTGCAGAGCAGGAATACGAAGTTCGGCAAAGCCTGCTGTTGGCCCACTAGAAAGTAACCGTATATCGCTACATATCTTTAAAAGATTCACAGCACAGGCTTTAAGCATGCCGGAAACTTCCACAAAAGAATCAAGATTTTGTGTCGCATCCACAAGATTCTCTGAGCGAGATAACTTGAGTCCTGTTATTTGACGCAATTCATCACACACCCGAAGAATATAATCACGAGGAGCCCCTAAACCGGTACCAACTGCCGTTCCACCAAGATTGACTTGTCGAATACGTTCACGACTTTTAAAAAGACGCCAGCGATCACGCGCAACAGCTTCCGCCCATGCCCCAAATGTCATGCCCGCTGTTATAGGTACAGCATCCTGCAATTGTGTACGAGCCAGGCGCAACACATTACAGTATTCCGTTTCTTTACGCTGCAAGCATTCCTGCATATCGGCAACAGGTTGTTCCAATGCTTTTAGCTCATGCAACACGGCAACTTTAAGTGCAGTAGGATAAGTATCGTTTGTTGATTGATGCTGGTTGACGTGATGAAGCGGATGGACAGTGTCGGCACTTGATGTGCTTTTCAGTAATTCATTTGCTCTCTTCGCGATGACTTCATTGAAATTCATATTCGTTGATGTGCCTGCTCCTCCCTGAAAGGCATCCACAACGATATGTTCATGAAGTTTCCCATCAATAATTTCCTGACAAGCACACGCTATCGCTTGAGCAATGGGAGCGGGCAAAAACCCAAGAGCACAATTCGTTCTCACACAGGCAAGCTTCACTTCTGCATAAGATCGGATAAACACGGGGGGAAGGCGATAACCGGACAAAGGAAAATTTTGTAATGCTCGAACGGTTTGAATACCATATAACGCTTCCGTTGGAATATCGACAGAGCCAAGCTCATCATACTCTGTTCGAAACTGTTCCATCATAGTTCTTCTCCAAAACGAAAAAAGAAAAAGAGGAAGGTCGAACGGGGACAACCCTCCTCCTTTTCGTGGGCCTATGCTTGCAAAGCACGTATGCTTGACAACAACGTTCTTCTTTTACCTAGAGGTAAAGATCTCTTTCACCGTGTTCAATTCGCTGAAGACGCGAAGCGACGACATCACGGCGTTTTGTGGGGAACTCATCAAGTTCACGTTGGATAAGGGGAAATCCGAGCGTTCGTGTGGAATCCGTCGCGTAATCATGAAGATACTCTTTAAACGTAAAGAGCGAGTTAGGATGACAAAAATCCTGAATAAACCCTTTTTTTGCCAATTCCATGAAATGCTCCCCGGTTCTGCCGAGACGATAGCACGCCGTACACCACGAAGGGATATACCCTTGATGCACGATTTCTTGGATGACTTCATCAAGACTCCGGTTATCGCCGACACAGAATTGTTGCACTTCGGGCCTGTCGTAATTGGGGTCTGCGTATCCTCCGGGATAGGTACGCGAGCCGGCACTCAATTGCGAAACACCAAGATCAAGCAATTCGCGGCGCATGGCTTGGCCTTCCCGAGTGCTAAGAATTAAGCCGGTATATGGAACAGAAAGTCGGAGGACAGCAACCAGTCTTTTAAACTGGATATCTGTAATTGGATAGGGAGGATTAAATGCGATATCTGCATTCAATGCTGGTTCAAGACGTGGAAATGAAATTGTATGTGGTCCAACACCGAATTTATCTTCAAGCTCTGCCGCATGTGTCAGCATAGCAAGCGTATCAAAACGGTAGTCATAAATACCAAGAAGAGCGCCCATTCCCACATCGTCGATGCCTGCCTCCATGGCTCTATGAAGTGCGTACAGCCGCCAAAGAATGTGTTGTTTATGTCCGCAGGGGTGTAATTTGGAGTACGTCGACGAGTGGTAGGTCTCTTGAAAGCATTGATAGGTCCCAATACCCACATCGTGCAATGTACGGAAACCTTCCACATCCAGAGGAGCGCAGTTTATGTTGACACGTCGAATTTCACCACTTTTTTCGGCAACCGTCTCATACACAGTGCGCACGGTTTCAGCAATCCAATCTGCCCCAAATTTAGGATGCTCGCCGTAAACCAACAAAAGACGCTTATGCCCCAAATTCTCCAACACGAAGACTTCCTGACGAATTTCTTCGGCTGTAAGCGTTCTTCGCTCAAGATCTTTATTATCAGCTTTAAATCCACAGTATGCGCAACGATTGCTACATTCATTCGTTACATACAATGGAGCAAAAAGAACAAGACGATTTCCGTAAATCATGCGTTTTACAGCACGAGCCGTTTCAAATATCGCCTCGTTTACTTCCGGATCATCTGCTTGCAACAAAAATGCAGTTTCTTCAAGCGTGAGTCCTTTTGCTTCTTTGGCTTTATCAAGTATATCATGAATACGTTTCGGTTCTGCTGTCGCCGTAGCATGCACAATATTCCAGATAGAATCTTCATCAATAAAATTAGTCAGTCCCTCAGTAGTCAAATGCATATCCGTCTCCCGGCTTAAATAAGCGATGCTTTTACTTTAACGCTGGGAAGGTTGCCTAATTGGCCGGTTAGCGAGCCAACTTCATTCGTCGTGGCCTCAATAATAAGGGCGATGACACTCAGGCCTCTATCTCGACACGGCAGCCCCATACGAGCAAGCACAATCTCCCCATGACGACTAATAATAGTGTTGACCATGCCTGCGTCTTTCTTTCGGTCACCAACAAGGATGCTGACGACTCCCATGCGCTTTTCCATAACATTCTCATCTCATCAATTTTGGATTGCAGAATCCTAACGGGCAGAGATACGATAACATTCTCGGTGTTCAGCGCTTATTCATAACTCAAAGCATCGGCTGCACACGGGCTGCCCTGAAGTTCAGATAATTCCTTCCCGCAGGCTGCCCGTAGGAATACGGCATGCTCTACTACAGAGCCAACTTCACACCCTTAGCCTTTAAGGCCTTCAGGCTCGCGCTTCTGTCTTCGTATTCCGTATGAAGGAGGTGGTGTGATTTGTGACCACAGGGCCCTTCATTTAAGAAACCATTTTTGGCATACAGCTTTTTAATCATAGGATTATCTTGCGATTTGCGGATGGCGTAACGCTTGCTATCTGCTGCGTACACGGAACTTTGACGTATTCCTACAAAGTCAGCCGTTGCTGCGCAGGCTTCGCGCGTTACATTATAGCCAAGTACGGCATAGCCACAGGCAATACCGGCCATTTTTATGAAGCCTCGTCTGGTCAAGATACCTTTGTTCTTCACTGGAATCTCCTATGCTGGGCGTCGTTGTGTAAAACGACGGTTAATCTTGGCAATGGTGCTACGGAACAAGGATGCTTCACGTATGCCGGGTTCAAGAGGTTGCCCTCCACCGTTTACACAGCCACCAGGACAGGTCATAACTTCAATAAAATGGTATGGAGACTTGCCTGCTCGCACTTCGTCACACAGCTTCGCGGCATTTTGCAGTCCACTGGCCACAGCCACTTTCACCGTTCCGAAATTGGGAACAGGAATATCAGCAGTTTTGATGCCTTCATGAGCACGCACAACTTTAATGTCGGGATTCGTAAGCGTATCTCCCGACAAAACTTCATAGGCCAGACGCAAAGCAGCTTCCATAACACCTCCGCTGGTGCCGAAAATCGTTGCCGCGCCTGTAGACAGACCAAGAACAGGATCAGGATCTTCCTCTGGAAGTGAAACGAAATCGATACCGGCCTTTTTAATCATCCAAGCCAATTCACGCGTGTTGATAGTGGCATCAATATCGCGATATCCACTTGCATTCATTTCAGGCCGCAGGCCCTCAAATTTCTTAGCAATACAAGGCATGATAGATACGGTATATATATTTTTCCCATCTATCTTAGCCTGTTCTGCGCCATACGTTTTGGCAAGAGGTCCCAACATGCCTATGGGAGACTTGCACGTAGAGAGATGTCCGTTGAGATCAGGATAAAAGGTTTCAGCGAATTTTACCCAACCAGGGCAACATGAAGTAAATTGAGGAAGAGGCTTTTTGCCGTGCTTAACACGTTCAAGCAATTCGGTGCCTTCTTCCATAATCGTCACGTCAGCTGTGTATTCATTATCCCATATCAGACCAAATCCGAGACGACGCAAAGCGGCGTGCATTTTTCCACCGACATACGTTCCCGTATCCATGCCAAAACATTCGCCAAGCCCATAGCGAACAGCAGGTGCCGGCATGGAGACGACAACGGTATTGGGGTCACGCAATTTTTCAAAGAGCTCTCCAACAAAGGAGACTTCTTCGGAAATTGCCCCAAAAGGACAGTTCTCAAGACATTGGCCACAGTTAACGCATACAGCTGAGTCGACAATTCCGCGCTGACCATCAGCATGCATTTCTTGGATGGCTCCTGTGGGGCAGTGGCTTGTGCATTCACCACAGCCGACACATTTGTCTTTGTCAACTTGAACGAAATAAATGCTGGCGGGATCAACATCTTTGGGGGCCGCAATTTTATAATAGACCCCCTCCATTTCTACTCTCTCCCCCTTTTGGGGAGGGGTCAAATTCGAGAGATAGGCCGGAGTGGCTACAGAATCCTTCGCTTTGGACTCAGGCATAAACAACTCCTTTATGAGGTTACGTGTTGAATTACCATCTCAGCAGCTCTTTCTAGTGCTATTAAATCAAAAAAAATAACACAAGAAAAATATAAAATTATGCAATTTAACATTTACCGAGCATCTATTATAAAAAATTATAATTCAAAGGCTACTTAATCAATATAAATAATAACTATATGCCGCTAGCAACCTGTTTTCACAGAAAAATCATAAAAGATTCCGCACTAAATATTTTATATGGATATAGAGTGCTTTCTGTGAATGAAGAGACTGATAGTGTGCAGGGAAATAACTTCATATATACAGACAGGATGCATTGAGACATCCACTAGAGATAAACATCAAAAAACAATTTCTCAGTACTGTCTACACAAACGCCTTCTTCTTTATTTTGTAAATTACAAATTAACATATAAACAAATTGTCTTATCCTAAAATAATACAACACTATTTTGTCTGATGAATATATTTTCAATTCATTTTTTTTGGATAATATGTACTAATATGAATATATATAATCTAAAAAAGAAAAGAAGAGGATGAAACAACGTCCTCTTCTTTTTACTTTGTGCGGTTTCTCCGCTCATAGTTACAATTTTTTATAAAAGAAACTAATCGTGACTGTGATCGTGTCCATTCCCATCATTATGAGCATGGTCATTATTATGACTATGGACACCATGACCGTGTTTATGTTCTTCACCCACACCATGTTCATGGGTGTGCTGATGGGAGTGGCTATGCACATGGCAATGTTCGTGGACATGAGTCGTACCATCGGAATGCGTGTGTTCATGAACATGAGTATGTTGATGCTCGTGTTCGTGGTCATGAGCATTCATATTTTCATGAGTATGTTCGTGGGTCATCTGACTTTTTTGGGGGTCGCAACCACAAGATTTACACATTGTATAAGCTCCTTTGTTAAAAATCGTATTCCTAACAAAATAACGCTATTTATAGATACAACAAGCCCGCATTATTATTTATTTCGTATGCAGAATCGTGCTATAATATTTCTTATATTTAGATTATTTCCGACTTTTCTTCAAAGAAGTGCCTTCATTAAGGAGGGCTTGCCGCCACCGAGGAGACGAAAAGGGTAACACTGGCCAATGCAACAAAAAAGACCAGTCAATTTTTCACTTAACCGGCCTTGAACATTTCTTTTCTGGTCGAAATGAGAGGATTTGAACCTCCGCTCCCCCCTAGAGCCCATTCCTCATACTATCGTTTTACGCGTTGGAATCATTAGATATTAATTCTAGACTACCACCACCTTTGTTCGAAAATTGACATGAGAGTCTAATAAAATATGGCAATCCCCCCGTCACCTTCCGGGCTACAACGCCATCAAGCGCCATAACGGCTTTTCAACGGCCAGGATTCGTGTAACCCACAAGCGTCATACAATTGAGAGAAATCTAAGAGATGTGAATATGAATACAGTAATCATCAAATACCGGTGAACCTGGATTCCCAAAGATTCCTCTAGAATTCCGACAAGAGTGTTCACAGGTGCTGAAAAAAGATCAATAAAGTCAACACTTTTTAAGCGTTCTCCAGGGATGGCATTCAAGAGGCCGTGGGGTTCAATTCTCTCCAGCTTCACCAGAAAAAATATTCAAGGCCAGGAAGTTATTTTCCTGGCCTTTTTGTATTGGTTTGTCCTCTAGCCCTGCCCCCCCTCTTTGATATAGACCAACCAGCTCTGTGGCGGTTCGGCTGAAATGATCCGAAAATATACACTGTGCATGAGGGAGAAGGCATAATGAAATATGCAGGGGCATGTCTGTGCGGCAAGGTTGCGTTTGAAGTAGAAGGAAATTTTGAGCGGTTTTTTCTTTGTCATTGCGAACGATGCCGTAAAGACACCGGCTCCTCCCACGCTGCGAATCTGTTTTCCTCCACAGCCACATTGAGATGGTTGTCCGGCGAAGAGTGCGTGCGGACATTCAATTTCAACTCAACGGGACATATCAAGAGCTTTTGCAGCCATTGTGGTTCGGCCCTTCCGAATATTCAAATGGATGGAGCACTTCTTGTCGTTCCTGCGGGCAGCCTCGACAGCGACATCCCGATCAGGCCGGATGGCCATATTTTTCTCGCAAACAAGGCCAATTGGGACGCCGAGCTGGAGAATGTGCCCAGGTTCGACCGACTTCCTGAAGAGAATGACGAATGAGCGAAAGAATCTTTCGTTAAGCACGGTATGGTGGCCGCTACATTCCAGGCCTCTTTGCTTTTGTATATCTCGGCCCGTCTCTGAAGAAAAACTGAGAACCCCACACACGCTATTCCACCAGAACACAATACTTCAGCGCGTAGCAGTCTCCGGTTTCCTGAACGACATAGCTCACCATGTCGTAGACATAGATATCGCTCTTTATAACCATACCGGCGGAATCGATTTTCTCCAGCATTCCGGCAAGGGCCTGCCTGTGTGTTTCATTCGTTCCTTTATGAGCCAGGGTGGCATATTTTCCTTCAGGTTTGACGTGAAGCCGGGAACGCGGCGTTGTACGCCTCGCTCGGTGGAAGGAATAGCATTCAAAGGAGTTGCCCTGGCGCACGTCATCCAGGCCGAGAATGAAACCGAACGGAGAACGAGGTTTTTGCTCCTGTTTTTTATATGCATCGTTGCTCTCGACAAAACGCATGACAAGTTCCCACCGTGATTCGGATGGGGTTGCTCCGGTGGGTGTCACCTCCAGACGTTCTTTTTCCTGTTGTTCCACGATCAATACGTCATAGTCGAAATTCAAGGCTTCGCGCAGGCACTCGGTCATGTCCCCGAGCATAAGCGTCCGCTGTTTCAGCTTGTTTAATTCCCTCTTGGCGGCAACCTGCTTTTCCTCAAGGAAGGACAAGAAACTCTCGCCATCCATATGGCGTAAATGCGTTTTAATTTCTTTCAGCGAACTGCCGACTTCCTTGAGCATCGAGAGCAGGTCGAATTCAAAATACTGCTCTATCTCGTAGTACCGATAGCCGTTTTCGGAAACGTGCTTTGGTTTCAGCAGCCCTTCCTTATCGTAAAACAGCAATGTACCCTTTTGAGTTCCGCACAACTTTGCGAACTCTCCAGTTGTAAGTAGATGTTTTTTCATATTTATTTTTTTGTTGACTCTAAAGTTACTGCATACATTAGCCTTGCACACAATGGAGAAAGCAGCAAGTCGGAATGTGCTTACGTCGGATAAAACAGAGGTGTCTTAAATGTTTTTGGGTAGCGAGAAGAGACGAGGATGGCAGGTGCTTATACTGTTTTGTTGCATTTTGCTTGTGGCGGGCTGCGATGCATCGAAACAGCTCAAGGCCGAGCCTAACGAGGTGCTGTACTCAGTCGTCGGCGAAGAAAAGATTACCCTGACCAGCACATTGCCTGGGCGGGTTTCCGCGCTTGTAACGGCGGAAGTCAGGCCTCAGGTTGATGGCATCATCATTGAGCGCCTCTTTGAGGAGGGTGCGGATGTGAAAAAAGGGCAGGTTTTGTACCGTATCGATCCTGCCGTTCACAAGGCCGCCTATGCCATGGCCAAGGCATCTCTGGTTGAGGCGCAAGCCAATGTGGCGGCTATCGCCCTGCTGGAAAAACGCCAGCGGCTTTTGATCTCCCAAAATGCCCTAAGCCGCCAAGAACTGGACAACACCATTTCTCAACACGGCCAGGCCCGCGCCCGTGTCGCTCGGGCTAAAGCTGAATTGGAATCCGCCGCCATCAATCTTGCCTACACAGAGATTAAAGCGCCGGTGGCAGGACACATCGGGGCTTCGTCCGTGACTGTTGGCGCCTTAGTTACGGCAAATCAGCCTACCGCTCTCGCCGTCATCCAACAGACGGATCGCGTCTATGTGGATATAACGCAATCCAGCACGGATACCATTCGCTTGCGTCGCGCCATGGCCCAGGGCCGGATGGCTCCCAACGGCAGCGCCACTAAGGTTCGTCTCACCCTTGAAGACGGCTCGCCATACACCGCGATAACACGGGTACAGACGGATGGAGAACCTGAATGGATACAAGGTGATCTGTTGTTTTCGGAGATATCCGTCGACCAAAGCACGGGAAGCCTCATCTTGCGAGCCGTGTTCAACAACCCGGATAGGCTGCTTTTGCCTGGAATGTATGTGAAGGCAATTATCGAGGAAGGCGCGGTAGACAATGCGGTGCTGATTCCGCAAGGCCTTGCATTTGCGAACAACACCGGCGGGCACTCTGTCTACGTTTTGCGCGGTGATGATGCCGAGAACGGCCTTTTCCGGGTTGAGCGTCGAGATGTGCGACTTGAACGCGCGTCCGGCAACCGATGGATTGTCAGCTCTGGCCTGAATAGCGGTGATATTCTGATTGTAGAGGGACTCCAGAAGGCCGCTCCCGGCGAACTTGTTAAAGGTGTTCCCACACGGAAGGCTCCGACCGAAGCCGTCGCCATGACATCTAAAAAGAAGGCGCGGTAACTCGTGGCAGCGTTCTTTATCAACCGTCCTATTTTTGCCTGTGTTATCGCTATTGTCATCATGCTGGCCGGGGCGCTTGGCTTGAGCAGGCTTCCGGTGGCCCATTATCCGGACATAGCCCTGCCACAAATATCTATTTCCGCGCAGTATCCCGGCGCGTCCGCGTCCATCGTTGACCGGAGCGTAACACAAGTTATCGAGCAGCAACTCAAGGGGCTGGACAACCTGCTGCACATGAATTCCACCAGTGGCTCTTCCAGCGGTTCGGAAATTAATCTCACTTTCGCGGCCGGAACGGATATAGACACTGCACAGGTTCAGGTACAGAACAAGTTACAGCAAGCCATGTCCCTGCTGCCTGAAGCGGTACAGCGGCAAGGAGTTCAAGCATTCAAGGCCGTTGAGAATTCTTTCATGACCGTTGCTTTTTATGACGCTTATGACACGATGCGGGCCAGCGACATCAGTGACTTTGTGGCGAGTTCCCTTGTCGATCCATTAAGCCGGATTCAGGGAGTGGGTTCTGTCACTCTCTATGGTTCTCAAAATGCAATGCGCATCTGGTGCGATCCTGACAAAATGCGACAGTACGGACTCAATCCCCAGGATGTTCTGACCGCTGCCCGTGAACAAAATGCTCAGGTCGCAGGCGGGCAGGTGGGTGAATCGCCCGCCCCGCCAGGCCAGGAAATAAACATCGCCATCAATGCCTCATCCAGTCTGGAGACCGTGGAGGAGTTTGAGCAAATACTTCTACGCGTGGAAGAGAACGGGTCCGTTCTGCTGCTCAAGGATGTTGCCCGCATTGAGCTGAATGAAGAAAGTTTCACTGGTGGCACGTTTTTCAACGGTCACGCAGGAACAGGATTGGCGTTCAAACTTTCCTCCGGGGCCAACGTCTTGGAAACCACCAAAGCCATCAAAGCCGAATTGAAAGCGCTTGCCGCTTTCTTTCCGTCGGGGCTCAACTTCGCCTATGCTGACGACAAGGCTCCCATTGTGGAAAAATCCATACAATCCGTGGTGCACACTCTTCTTGAGGCCATAGCCCTGGTCGTGGCGATAATGTTCTTGTTCTTGCAAAGCTTCCGCGCCACACTTATTTCGGCCATCACCGTTCCGGTCGTTCTGCTCGGTGTGTTCGCGGTGCTGACGGTGGCCGGTTTTTCTATCAACACGCTGACCATGTTCGGGATGGTTCTGGCTATTGGCCTGTTGGTTGATGATGCTATTGTCGTGGTGGAAAACGTGGAGCGCCTGATGCGCGATGAAAAGCTCTCCGCCAGGGAGGCTGCACTCAAATCCATGCGCCAGATAACCGGGGCGCTTGTCGGCGTTGCCGTAGTTATTTCCGCCGTGTTCATTCCCATGGCCTTCATGCCCGGCTCAACCGGCGCTATTTTCAGGCAATTTTCTATTACCATCGTTGCTTCCATGGTGCTTTCCGTTGTTGTCGCCATTGTGCTTACCCCGGCCTTGTGTGCCACCATACTGACCACAAAGGCGCACAGAGCGGAAACAGGTGTGTTCGGCAGATTTAACCGGTGGTTCGACACGCTCACCGGGCGATACGCCATCCAAGTGGGTGGCATAGTGAAACGGCCCAAAACGTGGGCGCCCACAATCTTATTGGTGGTCGCGATGTGCGCGGTGTTGTTCTTGTACCTGCCGTATTCATTTTTGCCCGATGAAGACCAGGGAACACTGTATGTTGATGTGCAGCTCCCGCCCGGTGCTTCACAGGAGCGCACCGAAAAAATAGTCAAAGAAATCGACGCGTACTTTCGTACCGAGGAGAAAGATGCCATCCAAAGTGTTATGGCGGTCATCGGCTGGGGATTCAGCGGCTCCGGCCAGAATTCGGCCATGGTGCTTCCCTTGCTGAAAGATTGGAGTGAGCGGGGTCGGGGGCAAAGCGCCTTTGACGTTATGAAACGAGCTTCTGACCGCTTTTCGTCCATCCACGGCGCTGAAATCGTTGTTATGACGCCACCGGCGGCCATGGAACTCGGCACGTCTTCAGGCTTTGAAATGGAGTTGATGGATCGCGGAGGGAGTGGTCATGCGGCGTTGCTCAAGGCCAAGGATGCCCTGTTGGAAGAGGCGGCGAAACAGCCATCCGTCTCCTACGCTCGTTATAGCGGAATGGATGACGCTGAACAGTATGACCTCAAAATCAACAATGGCAAGGCGGGCGCATATGGCCTTTCTCGGGGCGACATCAACAATGCAATCAGCGCATATTGGGCGGGTGAGTATATTAACGACTTTTCGGACCGGGGCAGAACGAAAAAAGTGTATTTCCAGGCTGAACCGTCGTTTCGGACCAGCGTGGACGACTTCAATCGGTTTTATCTGCGCAACGCCAAAGGTGAAATGGTGCAGTTCACCAGCTTTCTTGCTGTGAAGTCCACTCTATCCTATCCCAGCCTGACGCGCTACCAGGGGATTCCATCCATGAAAATCGAAGGGGCCGTAGCTCAGGGGAAAAGCTCCGGACAGGCAATGATGGAAATGGAAGAAAGTGCGGCCAAACTGCCTTACGGCTTTGACTATGCATGGACGGGCCTTTCATACCAGCAACGCATGGCCTCCAATCAGGCTCCACTCCTGTACGCCATTTCCATCACCGTCGTCTTTCTCAGCCTTGCAGCGTTATACGAAAGTTGGACTATTCCACTGGCGGTGCTCATGGCGGTCCCCGCTGGTGTAATCGGAGCGTTGGGCGGTGTGTATCTTCGCGGTATGAACAACGACATATACTTTCAGATAGCCCTGCTCACCATCGTAGGCCTGTCCGCCAAGAATTCCATCCTGATCGTGGAATTCGCACGAGCTTTGCATCATGGGGGGAAAGACTTGCTCTCGGCCACCGTGGAAGCTTCACGTCTGCGTTTGCGGCCCGTGTTCATGACCTCGCTCTGCTTCATTCTCGGCGTTGTGCCTTTGGCCGTCAGCAGCGGTGCCGGTTCCGGTGCGCAAAACGCTCTCGGCACGGCGGTAATGGCGGGCATGATCACGGCAACGGGACTCGGCATTTACTATACACCGCTGTTTTTCGTTTTGGTGACGCGGTTTTTTGGACGAAAGAAGACGCATAAAAATACACCGGCTTCGCCGACGATTCCCGTAGCATAAAGGTATGCCATGGGTGGAAAAATAATTACTGGGACGGAAGATATATTCATGAAAACAAGAATCGAAACGGAAAGACTTCTTATACGAAATTTTGAGGCCAAAGACGCTGAAGGACTGTTTGCGTACCTCGCTCATCCCCGTGTAAATTGCTTTATTGATGAGCGACTCGGGACAATGGAAGAGGCTCTTGCCGATGTTGAGCGCAGAAGTAAAGAAGGATTGCAATACGCCGTTTGTTTGAAGGAGGAGGATAGCATTATTGGAAATTTGTTTGCCGCTAAGGAAGAACCAGACACCTATAGTGTCGGGTGGAATTTCAACGAACAATACGAAGGAAAGGGGTATGCAAGCGAAGCAGCAAGGGCATTTTTCAATTTTCTTTTCACGAAAATGGATGCAAGACGGATTTATGCCTATGTTGAAGATGATAATATTCGCTCGCAAAAACTCTGTGAACGGCTTGATATGCGCAAGGAGTCTCACTTTATAGAATTTATATCCTTTATAAAAAACCCTGATGGGACACCGAAATATGAGAATACTTTTGTATATGCCATTTTGAAAAAAGACTGGGAATTATCCAGGAAAATCAATATACGGCTTCCAAGCAAGCACTACTCCAATCCATGATTGACCAAGGGATGGCATAGATGACTCTCAATAGAGGGACAGCTCGCCTACATATTGCAAGAACATCCCCGAGACGCTGATTTCTGGAGTGTTTTTACGCTTTGAAGCCGAACCACCACGACCAGGAAAGTTTTTGACGGATACGAGTCCGAGAGCAGCAGTCGGACGCGGTGGGTATTTCGGATCACGACAGCGCCGATCTTCAAAAGTTTCAGCCGGATCGTGTCGTAGCGGAAAGCCAGCGACATCCCGATCAGGCCGGATGGCCATATTTTTCTCGCAAACAAGGCCAATTGGGACGCCGAACTGGAGAATGTGCCCACGTTCGACCGGCTTCCTGAAGAGAATGACGAATGAACGAGAGGAAAAACCTCATATCGCACGCTTTTGCCTGCTTGCCCATTCGACAAGAGCGGTTATTCCTCCGAGATGATAGGCCGTGCCAGCACCAAACGCTTCCAGTATGGCCGACTCATCTTCAAAATGCTCCAGAATGGAAACAATCCCCCTCACGGAATCAGTCAGCGCCTTTTCCAGCATAAACTGCAACAACGCCGTAATTTCCAGGCCAGGATATTGTTTGCGGATCTGGGCGATAGCCTGAGCCGTCATGTCCTGCACATACTGCTGCCCAAAATCCTCATATTCGGTCCCCTCTGACCGCGCCAACAGAATTACAACCTTGCTTCGGTTTTTGATCCAGAAATGGAGCAATTTTCCAGCCTCGCCTTCCGAATAGGAAAGGCTAGGATCAATTCCTTGAGGCTGTTCGAATTCCGCAATCCTGTTTCGCGTCAACAGGGAAAACTCTTCAACGAACTCAGGCGTTATAACGGCTTTAAACAGAGCTCTCTTGTTTGGGTAATAAGTATAAATATTTCCGGTAGCGATACCGGCTTTCTTGGCAATAGCTTCTACCGTTGATTTCCTGAATCCGGCCTGTGCAAACAAGGCTTCGGCTGCGAGAACAATCTTGTCTCGGACGATCTCTTTACGAATCTGAACCATGAATTCACCCTCTTGACGCTCAAAAAAGAATATGAGATTCATTTTTAAAAGTGAATATATAATTCTCTTTTATCATCATCAACAATGATGTCATAACATCTCGAAATTACAAATTAATATGCATTCAAGCCAAGGAAGACCTATGCAGAAAAAAATCACGACCATTGCCCTTCAGGACACTGAAATTGCACACAATATGTATGATTCTCCTGTCACCATCGCTACAATTTTTGAAGGAACGCCGCCAGTCGACTTTCTGAATGATCGAGCCCAACAAATCCTGTCAGCCAACCCATGGCTTGCATCCAGACTGGAAGTTGATGAGCAAACGGGAACGCCCTGCCTCGTCCATGCAGAGGAACCGCCGTTATCTCCCTTCTATGAGCAGGTCGACGTGGCTGATATCTGTGTAACCGGAACGACAGTGGATTCCATTTTAGCAGAGACGTACACCATGCCGCTTTCTTATTCCTTGTCACAGATATTTACGAAGCATGGTTTCAATAGTCTGAACACGGATGAACCGCTATTCAAAATACGCCTCTGCACGGGGAGTGATGGTCGGTTTATGATTATTGTCTCCATGAGTCATATTCTTGGAGACGGCTTCACAATCTATCGTATTTACCAGATGCTTAATCCGTCAGAGGCCGTGATTTCATTGATGCCTGAACGGATCAAGTCGTTTCATGCAGTGATAGAAGCCACCGGTGGCTTGCCCGGAAGTTTGTGGATTCCGAGATCCGGCGTCGTCCCCTCTTCCAACAGCAAATTAAACTGGCTGTTGGAGTCAAAGGCGTTGTGGTGCACGAAAGAAACGCGCGAAGCCATAGGCCTGACACACGGGGAAGAAGAAGATGTTCCGGCAAAAGAGACTCCATTCAGCGGAGGGCTGTTTCAGGTCAACTTGGAGAGGGTGGCAGAGCAAAAACGAACGTTTCAGAGGAATGCCTCCATCCCTTGGATATCGACCAACGACATACTCACATCGTGGTTTCTGACCAGAAGCCAGGCAAGCATGGGAGCCATTGCGATTAATGCACGCGACCGTACTCCCGAAATCGGAACACGCCATGCGGGCAATTATCAGCTTGGTTTCCTGCTCTGCCCAGAGGAATTTGAAGACCCGGCTGGGATACGCGCATCTGTGAAGGCATTCTCGGCCTCCACCAAGTCGGGCTGCACTGCGGGGCCAGGGAACACCCTTGCTCTCATCAGCAGTTGGACTCAACGCTATAGTGATCTGCATTTTGGTACGGGCTGCCGTCTGCTTCTCCACCTGCCCCTGGCTCCTGCAAGGCTTGCCCCTCCGGTCCTGCTGGATTCAATCATGATCCTGTTCTGTTCCGGCAACGGAGGTCTTGCCGTTGCGCTTCGATCGACCAACCTTACGAATTTTCTGGACCAGACAGCTCTGGGAGGCCCATTACTGGGATGATATTCAAAAAGCAGCGAACTCGATTTCCTTCAGCACCAGACATTGCAAAGGCCTGGAAAATTTGCTTCCAGGCCTTTTTCGTTGTCTCTCTTTCGGACGTGCTCCCCTTTTTTGAGGGAAAGCCGTTTCACAAGGCTTTCTGGCCGGTAATCTGGATCAGAGAAAAGTACTTACCGCCCTCAGCTTCCATCATGGGAATATCCCGCTGTGCGTACGGGTTGGGGCTTTCCAGCCATTCGTCCCAACTTTGCCGCAAGCAATCCATTTCTCGGCAGTGTTGTAGACAGAAATGGGGTTCCTTAGACCACAGACGACGCCACCATGACAGGGGGTGGAAGCCCATGTCCAACTCCAGGTAGGGTTGCATATCCTTTGGAATCCTGTCTTTGGGAAAGTCTTCTTTCACTCCGCATACAGCAACGGCCATGTGTCCACCCTTCTTCAAAAACTGCACGAGATACGGTAACATGGTGTCGTTGCAACCAAAATAGTTGTAAGCATCCACCGAAACGATCATGTCAAAATAACCATGGGCAAAGGGCAAGCCCTTGGTGATATCGACCGAAACGGGAATGATATTCTGAGCAAGGCCCAGCCGTTTAAAGCGGTCAAAGTTTTCCGAGGGCGAAACCCACAGGTCTGCGGCAAAGACCGTAGCCCCGTATTTCTCTGCCAACAGAATAGAAGAGATCCCCATACCGCACCCCAGATCAAGAATGCGCATGCCTTCTTTCATTGGAAGGTACGAGGTCATTTCTTCCGTCACACGCATGGCATTGGGGCCCATCATGGTTTCGAGCAAGTAGGCTTTGTCGTAGCTATCTGTAAACGTCTGCATTGTGCTGTCTCCTTCATTTTTTCGGAAGACATAACGGCATTGGGAGACAGAATCACTCTACTCTTCGTTTCAGAAACGAAAAAGCGCCCCGAATTATCCGGAGCGCTTCAGCGTCAATCAGTGTTCATGACAGAGAGTATTTTGTACACGGCCTTGTCGGAGAGATAATATTCCTCCGCCAGCGTGGAGACGGAATATCCCGCCCTGCGTTTTGCTGCAATTTCACGATTTCGCTCAAGAAGCCGTTGCCTGTTTTGGGTGCATTCCCCCCATTGCTTTCTATGTTCGTCCTTACGGGGGATATAGAGATATTCGCCGTCGATATATTGCTGAACGGCGACCAGTAGATGCTGCGGAAGCACCGAGTTCGCATTTCTGTAGCCCATTATGCTCCTCCTCATATGAAATAAGGATCGAGCAAGGGCTATTGCCGCATAAATTTACGTTGTTATGCAATAGCCCTTGCTAAGCATAACAAACAAAATCCAACAAATTGCGCATCCAATATCCTTGTTGAAGGTGTTATGGTATATTTCTGCGGGTACACGGCCCCCACAAGGATGTCAACGACTGCGACGGTACGACGCAGTCGTTGACGCATCTCAATTTGCAGAGCCTGAATAAGGAAATTCGTATTGAGGGCAACCTGAAGTTGCCCTCTTGGCTCCCTGCCGTTCACCGGGTCCGGACAACAAGCCTGTAGCGTGGAATCTGCAGCAGGTCGAAGCCGATGACGACGCACGTCCCCGTCTTCCTCAGGAGTGTGTGCACCTCGGCTTCAGGGATGTCGGCCGTGACGACCACATCCTCCCGAATGGTCACCGGCTGCAACCGTTCGTTCACATCCGCCTTGGACACCCAATTCCCCATGCTCTGATCCGTTGTTGCAAGAAATCGCTTCAGCCCCCGTACCAGTTCAATGATATCCGGCACCGATGTCGGGGTGGGATAACAGACCATTCTGGCCTCCGAAAGCAGGTCGTCCTGTCCGGGATTGTCCTGATAAAAGCGAAATGAGTTGATGTTGTGGGTGGCGGCTATGGATCGAAGCCCGGCCTGTGTGAGCCGGGATGCCTCAATCTCAGACTCGTCCTGGATGGTATCCCCGGCATTCCCCCACAGATACCGCTGCTTCTCGGGCGACAACGCCCCGATTTCATGAAAGATGAAAAAGCCGGTCATACCATCCAGCGAAGCGTGCTCCGAGCCGGGGTAATAGCTGAAGGCTCCCTCCTGCGGAATGTAGTACTTTTCGAAGTTGGCCCGAATATGCTTTTTGCACAGGGCTGTGGCTCTTTCCAGTTCCGGCGCCGGAATGTCCTTCCATAAATACCGTGTCATCAGTCTCAGGCTTTTCAAGGTCTTGAGGTTCCATTCGTGCATCCAGGCCAGGTCGCCATCGGAGGGCGGCGGCTCCGAGAGCGAGTCCAGGGTGGAATTGAGCAGTGGCACCACGTATCGCAGGGGGAATTCCTCGTGGATGTCGTTGCCTTCCCCGTCTCGAAACGCCTTGAGAATGGACGAAGTATTATTCAGGTCCAGCTTGAGCAGTTTTCCAGATGGTGATTTCGGTCCCCACAAACCGGTTTCCGGGTCCTGCGCCTCATAAAACCATTGCAGCACAGCATGTTTCCACTCGGGGGAAAAATGGTAGAGATCGTGCTTTTCTATGAGTCTGTCGGCATCCTCGGGTCGGTAGTGGACCTCATCCCTGGCCAGGCTGAAAATATCCCTGGCAAGATGAAAGGACGTCTGCGGCATTTTCGAGGCAATATAGCCGACCGTTGAAACGTCATCCAGAAAGGCGAGCACTTTTTCCGGCGTATTGATCTGGTCCAGATATGCCAGCCGATACTTGAGCCTAACCGGTTTGCCGAGCTGCAGGGACAGCTTTTCTATGTGCTTGAGCACGTTCTCGGTGGGGCCGTGGTAGACGCACATGGGATAGACGTCATTCATGAATGCCCCAGTGCGGGGGTTTTGCTGGTCCAGATAAAATTCCAGTTCCTCCTGCGTGGAACCGAAGACGGGCAACTTGACCAACCCATCCCTTGACCTCAGCTGGTCGTAGTACTGGTTAAACAGGTGGAACGCTTCACCCCACCGCCCCCTGTCCCACAAATAGCTTATTCCCTTCAGCCGGTACTCGAATTCCGACATGACGTAATTTTGCGCCTGGAGTTCCCGGTTCAGGCGAAACATTTCCTTCAGTCGGGAATTGAATCCGTACACCCCAAGGGCGACGAAAATTCCTAGGCCGCAAAGCAATACCAGGAGAGCCGGGATAATCTTCCCGGGAGTAACAAGCCTTTTCCATTTTTTTTGTCTCGTCATGGCAAATCCTCGCTGGTTGTTTTTGGTTCTACGGCAGACATGCCGGAACAACCCGCGCTGTACAATGCGCATAGGCCTGAAATAACGTGATTTGTCTTGAACGGTACAAATTTGTCCTCAACGGTGCGGGGTGAGCGCGAAATGCCCTCTGGGACAGGAGCACGGAAGGCGTTTGAGGGTGCTTATGGAATTCTTCTGACTGATCTTGTCGAGAATGCGGATTGCAAAGCGTGTTTTTCAGGGGGCTAGCGCCGCTCCCGGCATTTTCGCAATTCCGGAGAGCACATGGCGAGCGGTATCCGCCATATCGCGCTGGCAGACATTCCTCTCGGGGCGAATTTAGCGGGCGCGATCCGAGCCGCCCAATTGGTTCTCCAGGAAGGACAAGACATGGGAGAGATTGCTCCTGCTAATGGGAATCAGGAAACGGTCGCCGCAAAGTTTGACGAAATACCGCCGGTCTTTTTTGAGCAGACCGGAAATGTGGCCGGAATTGACGATATGGGAACGGTGGGTTTGCAGAAACATGCCCGTGGGCAATGCTTCCATGGCTTCGTTGAGCGATTTCCGGATGCAGACCCTCTCATTGTCTTGGGCCTCCTGGTAATAGACATCCAGATAATGGCCGCAGACGGTAATATGGGTGATGGCGGACGGGGCGAGTTGTTTCGTCAGCCCTGAAACGACGATACGAAATGGAACGTCGCTTTCATGGCGGCAACCGTTTTCACGGTCTTGTTGCTGAATCTCTTCGAATTTGATGTTCAACTGCTCGATCAGGTTTTCAATCAATGCGTTCTTGTGCCTGAGGCGCAGAAAGACGCCGGACCCCAGCAGGGCGTAAGGAAGATGCCGCCAGTAATATCGCCAGAACCATGCCTTTTGAATGTCGTAGACCAGCTCCTTGATGCAATAGAGAATCCCTAAACTCAGGGTATAGACTGCCAGGAAGAGCAAAAAAGCATGCCAGTAGCATGGTTGGAAGGATTTTCGTCGCCACTTTGAGGACAGGACGGCGAACAGCCAAACAAGCATGATGGCGACGCTGAAGGAAGAGGCGACAAGAATGAATTCGACTATCCCCCTAGCGATCTCGTGAGGTGGGGCCGTATACTCAAATATCGCAAAATAAAAAACGGCAAAGAGGAAAATATACTGCAAAACGAATCTGGGAGCACTCGTGTTCACAGATATTTCAGTGCAGAGGAGCGACTTGATCCTCTTGGTGAGGTCGATAGGCGTTTTTATAGAGGAACCCGGCACGTTGCGTCCATAGTCTCCGATTGATCTCCGACTTGTCTCGCGGATCACACGGAGTTTACCCATAGAAGGACGAAAAAGAAAGGTTCCGGCAAGCGTATGTGCCTCCGCCAACCTGCATACAAACGCGGTTGATTCCTTTTTCCAACGGTATCAATTCCATCACAAAACAGCAGGCGTTCCTAAGACAAGTCTATACAACAATTTCTCCTCAGAATATTGACGATGATCGAAATACATTGAATAAAATCAATGTATTTCGATCATCATCCAGACATGGCATTCAAGAGGCCGTGGGTGCAGTCCCCCTCCAGCTCCACCAGACATTTTCCCAAGAAAAATGAGGGGTTGGTATAAATTAACGAGTTGCCTCATTCCAAATACTTTCAAAATGAATCGCTCTCGGGTAATATAACATTATGGATATGGACTGTATTACTTCTGAGATGCGTCAACAGTTACGCTCGGCGTTAACAGCCGCTCGTGGATGCGCCCGAAAGCATGATCAGCCGTTTGACCTCACAATGAATTACTTGGAGTCTTTGTGGAAATGCCAGAATGGACGGTGCGCTCTCATTGGTCTCGCATTTCATAATGAAATCTTCTCAAATGTTTTTGTGAAGAAACCATTCGCACCAAGCATTGATAGAATAGACTGCCAAGGTCCATACGTTCAAAATAATATTCAGCTGGTTTGAAGGCTACCATAACAAAAATTCCATCCTGACTTAAATGGCATGACGTTCAACAGACCATGAGCTTGATTCCTTCCAGCATCAGACATTACAAAGGCTTGGAAGATTTTCTCCCAGGCTCTTCTTGTTGTATATCTCTGCCCCTGTCTTTGAGGAGAACCGAAAAAATGAAAGTAAAGTATACAATTCTTATGGGTGTGGCACTGTTTTTTGTTGTCACAATTGGCAGCAGCTTGTGTCATGGGCAGACGATAAGCGACAGACAAGTCGCCACGCTGGAGAGCTTGTCGCCAGAAATGAAAATCAGTTTTTGGGGACACCAGCGAAAAGGGGCAAATGGCTGTATTGAACAGAACTCAGCAGAATGGTTTAAAGCCGCGTCTGATGCCGGAATCGAATTTGTACGGCTGTGTCCAGTGAAATTAAAGCCTCACGGTCGGGATTTCTTGCTTGGTGATGCGGACAATTTCACAGATATCCCCAAAGAGGATTTTTCACGCCTCAAAAATGTACTGGATACAGCAGCTCGGTATAACGTACGAATAGTGTTAACCATGTTCAGCCTTCCTGGCGCACGCTGGCGCCAGCAGAACAAGGAAAAGTTCGATTATCGTCTTTGGACACAGGAAAAATACCAGCAGCAAGCTGTTGCATTCTGGAAAAAGCTTGCTGCAAAATTAAAGGACCACCCCGCAATTGTTGGCTACAACCCTTTAAATGAACCTTATCCCGCGCGAAAAGATGGGTTCAGTAATGAGAATCATGAAGGTTTTGGCAGCTGGCTGAAACAGCATTTAGGAACCGCATCAGATTTAAATAGGTTCAATCGTCGAATCGTAGAGGCAATTCGCAGCGAGGACCCTCATACCCCAATTATCC
Organism: Desulfovibrio inopinatus DSM 10711; assembly: GCF_000429305.1. NCBI lineage: Bacteria > Pseudomonadati > Thermodesulfobacteriota > Desulfovibrionia > Desulfovibrionales > Desulfovibrionaceae > Desulfovibrio > Desulfovibrio inopinatus. Next base: position 321,265 of record NZ_AUBP01000002.1, on the reverse strand, counting down.
TCGATGGTTGGTTTCACGCTGCGGCACAAGGTATAAAATACCTTGTGCCCGTTGCCGACAATGCTGTCCTTTATGCATTCCATTTTTACTATCCGTGGAATTATACTACATTTCGTGTCAACAAAGGGCGTTTTTCTTATCCTGAAAAAATGCCTACAGATTCGAACGGAAAAATAAAGGCGTGGGACAATTCAAGTATAAAACAACAAATACAACCAGTTATTGAGTGGGCTGACCGGTTTGCCATTCCCCCTTCTCAAATCATTGTTGAGGAGTTCGGTTGTGACCGCCGCGTTCACGGCGCAAAGTCGTATCTCCATGACATCATAGCAGCATTTAATGAAAATAAATGGCATTGGGCCTTTTATTCGTTCCGTTCTTCCGATTGGGATGGAATGGATTATGAATTGGGAACCAAAAAGTTGGGCTGGAACTATTGGAAAAAACGCGAAGAAGGTGCCTCTCATGAACAACTTGTAAAGCGCCATGACAACCCTTTATGGTCTGTCTTCAAACACGAATTTGCCCAATAACTTACAGGCCCCCTCCCCAAATAAGGCCCCACAGACAGAATCCTTTTCCCCCTCTGAAAGCCTATCTTTCGAAATTTTCGGTGACATCATCAAAACACTGGGATCTGGAGGTGAGCCGAGGCAGTGGTTCGGTTTACTTTTGGAACAAATGCATCAGGTCATTGGCTGCGACGCTGTAGGCATCAGGCTGAAACAAGGATCAGACTACCCATACTTTGAAACCAAAGGTTTTCCATAACAATTCCATTCTGAAGACTCATCCTCCAGCCTTCTTTGTTTCCGTTTCTCCGCTGAGAAAAAACCGATTGTCCTTATTGAGCTTGAGGAGATGATAGAGATCAGGAACGACAAAATCAGGTTCAGGGGTCATTCGTTGCGAGATTGGTGTCTTATTGGTGATGAGAATGGCCTTGATACCTGCCGATTTGGCTCCGGCGATGTCATACGCAAGGCTATCGCCAACAAATACAACTCGCTCTTTCGACAAAGGGAAAGAACGCATTGCTTCATGAAACAACGTGACGGACGGCTTGATGCTTCGAAAGTCTGAAGAAAAAATCAAGGTTTCAAAGCAATCAAGAATACCCTTTCTTTCAAATACCTGAATCCAATTGTCTTTTTTGGCCCATATATTACTGACCACTCCCAATTGATGAGTCTTCGCAAGTTCCTGTATACATTCAGCATAACCATCGGAAATACAACCACACTCATGGCAAGCAAAAGTCTTTACGAGAGTCCCCACCTCTTCGGACTGTTGCCTGAGGTCCGGACATGATGCGTTGAAAGCTTCTTCCAGAGAAGGAAAACAATCAAAAAACTTGGCATCCGTATAACGATGCATCAGATAGTCGAAGCAACGAAGAATCGCAGACTGTACATTTTCCGGAGAAAGATGACTTCCTCCACATCTTCGATATGTACCATAAAAATCCTCCGTTGCCGCAAATCGATCTCCGCCGAACATAATTGTCTGTTGTACATCGAAGAGCAGGACATCAAATTTATCAATGAATCGCGCAGACATGAAGCACCTCCCCCGTGAATCACATACCCAATATTCGTACAAAGAGATCGTAAAGTTTTTGAGGAATATTTTCAGCAGGTTGAGTTCCTATCATCGCCTCGTCACAACCACCGCGAAAGCTATAGAACATCATCCCTGCCGTCCAACGGATATCATCAGCGTGCCAGGCTCCCGCCTCGGCACCTTCATGAATCAACTCTGCAAGATGTCTCGTTATTATTGAATCAGCCATGGCATTCCGGAACGGCATTCCGGAACCATAAATCACGATATCATGAAGTTCGCTCAAATCGAAATACGCATCCACCGCCCCATCAATCCATGCTTTCATACGTCCACGCCAATCATCTGCAGGACAGTTTTCCATACGAGACTGAATTCGACCGATAATCTCTTTTTCAAAATTCTCTTGCAATATCTGAAGCAGCTCGATCTTATTCGCGAAGTAATGGTATAATGTCCCATCCACATCGTTTCTTTCTTCTGGCTCTTCTTATTTCATTTTTATAAACGTCTCCTGCTTGACATTAAATTGAAAATGAATTTCATTCTCGATAAAATAACGATCCATTTGAGTTGATGAAGAATCTTACACTTACAAGGAGTCAAGATCCGAAGAGAAACACTTCTAACCAGCGCAGACATTGCATCGAACAGATTGTTTATCCCTTCAATATATGCAAGCCCCCAAAATAAACCGTCATCAGCATTGAGACTGAACTTGAGACACGGTTTCAACGGATATTCAACGACAAGAATATTCTTTCACGAATTGGCCCTGCCAGAGGTGATCGAGGTCAGAAAGGAACTCATCATCAAACCTGTCAACACCCCCTAGCCAAGAGGAGTTCAGCAATGCAGTCTCCAAAAACCGATTTTTCTTTTGTCGAAACATCCATGATGCAGCGTGTTGTGTTTGGTGCAATTCTGGAAAGCGTGCGCCAGAATATTTTCGACACACTGGACAATGGTCCACTGACAGCTGCTCAAGTCGCTGAAATGCATGATTTCCAAACAAATGAAACCGAAGCTCTTCTTGATATCCTCACGGGAAAAGGATTGTTGGAACAGGGACCAGATGGATATTCTAATACTATGACGGCCAGCGAACACCTCGTCTCCACCTCCCCTTTTTATCAGGGAAAGGCTCTTGAACTCCATGCCCGCTTTAATGAAACTGTGCAGCATAACCTTCTGAGGATGCTGCAGGGGAAGTCCCAAATACGCGAAGATGTCGATGAAGGATGGGGACTTGAAGACAACATGATCGGCACCCTCCAGCACGCTCACATGGGCGCCTTACAAGACACCATCGCCTTCATTTCCCGATTACCAGGCCTCGATCAATCGGGTCGAATTTGTGACATCGGCGGGAACCACGGTGAGTTTTCTCTGTCTCTTCTGGAACGATATCCAGCCATGAAGGGCGACTTGCTGGACTTGGACCACGTTGCCAAGGCCGCCGAAAAACGCATTGCCGATCGTGGGCTAAGCCAACGATTGAGCGCTATCCCCTTCGATCTCCGCAAGAATCACCTTCGAGAGAACCATTATGACCTGATCTTAACATCACACATTCTGTATGCTTTCATAAATGAGTTGGAACAATTCGCTCACATCTTTCATGCGGCATTGAAACCAGGCGGATGGTTCGTGTCTCATCACCTCAATCCGAGTGGAGATCTCGACAAGAATTACGTCATCGCCGTGCAGTTCATCACTCGCATGGCAGGCTATTCAACCCATTTTATTGAAGGAAGCCAATTGAAAAACGCCCTAAACGCGGCAGGGTTCTCGAATATCCTTTCCTCTCCTGCTGGCAAACGACGAAGCGGACTCCTCATCGCAGCGCAAAAAGCACCGGTGCCTTCATAATGACGAGTAGTTGATCACTTTGGCGTAGAAGCTCTCACTGCAACGACAAGCAACACAGGTTGTGGATGCAAAGTGCTTTCTCCTGCTTCACGAAAAAGCATAAGGCCTGGGAAATATTCTCCCAGGCCTTTTTCCTTTTGGAGTGAACAGTATTGGAATTGAAACGATTGCAGCACTCAAAAGGGGGGTCAAATTCTGTCCCTCCTTTCTCGCATATCCACGGACAGAAGACTCATTGAAATTGAGCAACGTGTGTTCAGACTTCAGTCTGACCGGTGGGAAATTCAATGTGGAACGTGGCGCCTTTGCCCTGCTCTGACTCAGCCCAAATACGGCCATGATAGTGTTCCAATATACGTTTACAGATGGAAAGACCTAAACCAGTGCCTTTGTTTGCTTCCGTTAAGGTATCTGCGGTCACCTGGTAGAACTCATCGAAAATATGTTCGATGTTTTGTGTCGTAAGTCCGATGCCGGTATCTACAATGCTGATACGTACAGCTTGGTCTCGTTGCTCCGCATACAGCGTCACACTGCCATGCGCCGTAAATTTTATGGCATTATGCAGAAGATTGACGAGAACCTGAATCACTCTGTCCGGATCGACCGAGAGTTGCGGCAAATCGGGTTCCAATTGAGCAGAAACGCTCAAATTGTCACGTTTCTTGTACTCCCCTTCAAGTACCCGCAAAGCCATTTTGACCATGTCCTCGACGGAGACAAGACTGTCACTCCAGGACATCCGCCCCGATTCGATTTTAGAAAGATCAAGAAAGTCATTAACCAGCCGTGTCAGACGTTCTCCTTCTTCTTTAATGACTTGCAGATTGGCGGCCACCCGCTCCCCTTTGCAAAGCAAGGAGGGATCGTCGGAGCACAGCGGTATAAAGGTTCTTTCGAATGTTTTAATCACGAGCTTGGCATACCCCAACACCGAGGTCAGTGGAGTCCTGATGTCATGGGACACGGACGTCATAAGTATGGATTTCAGATTATCCAGCTGACGAAGTTGCGCATTTGCTGCTTCCAATTCGATTGTCTTGTTTGTGAGCTCACTGGTACGAGCCTCGACAAGATCTTCCAACCGTCTATTCAATTCCGCCAATTGCTCTTGGACCAATTTGCGCTCGGTTTCATCAAAAATAACACCGTCAAGAAACAGGAGTTCGCCATCCGGTGAAAGCACGGGACGACCTCGCTCGAACACCCAACGCTCTTTGCCTTCAGCCGTGAGAATGCGGTATTCCAACGTATACGGTTTTCGTAAGCGAATATGTTCCTCAAGCGTCTGTCGAGCCTTCTCAATATCCTCCGGATGGATGATGCTATCATAGCTTCGTACGCAGTCCGCCACAAACTCTTCGGCAGGATACCCGCAGAGGTTGCTGATCTCATCGCTCACGAACTCCACAACCAAACGTACATCGTCGTCTACATGTCGACGATACGTAACGCCCGGAATATTCGCCACGAGCGTACGGAAACGATCCTCGCTTTCACGCGTGGCCTCCTGTGCTTTCTTTCGTTCGGCCACTTCCTTTTGCAATCCCGTGACCAACTCACCAAGCCTGTGCGTCATGGTGTTGAAGGCCGTAGACAGGTGCCGAAATTCATCCGGTCCCTGCACAGTCGCTTCGGATCGCAACTCTCCGGCGGTAATAGCGGCTGCCGTAGCCGTCAAAGCCGCCAAAGGTTTGGTAAAAGATTTATTTATGATCAACCCTGCTCCCACCGCCAGCATGAGTGCGAAAAATCCGACCACAAAGTCTATTCGCATGGCTTTGAAGGTCGTAGCAAACGCCTCTTCCCGGCTTTGTTCAACGACCAACATCGCTTCCAGTACCGGAATCTCCAGACGGCACCCAATGACTTTTTCCCCTTGGAGATTCGTGTACTCCTGCCCTTTCGGCATATCTTGGGAGTGTGTCCAATACGTGGAAGGAGGTGGAGGGATATTGCTGATATTGAGTCCATGTCCAGTGGGAGTGAGCACGACGCCGTCTTTTCGTATGAGATACGAAAGGCCGGTACGCCCCAAACCGGAACGCTCCGCAAGAACGTTTTCCAGACGTACCAAATCAGCCTTCCCCGCCAACACGCCAAGGACAAGGCCTCCCTCGGTCTCCACCGGAACGGCCGCCACAACTGAGAGTTCGTCATGTGAGCCCGGCGCCAAGGTCGAGACGGTTTTCTTTCCAGCCATGCCTTGTATGAAGAAGAAGGCATTGCTGTACTGCGCGCCCTCCAGCGCGGCGTTGGTAGACAAGACGACCGTGCCGTTTGCGTTCAGGAAGAAAACCTCTTCCACACTCCGGCTTTTCGTCAAAAAACTGATGAGATTTATCTGCATTTTGTTGTAGGAACCTTGCCAAAACAGAGCAAGGGAGGGCGATTTTTGGACAACTACCGAGGCATGCCAACGCATATTCCCCGGTCCCATCACCGTATCCAGTTCCTGCAATAACGACTGGGTCCAACTGACCAACTGGCTTTTCTTGAAACTCACCACGGCTGTCAGCCGATCTAATACGCGTTCTTTGCCCTCGTCCAACTGCATCCAGATGGAGGTAAAACTCACCGTCAGCATGGGTATGATGACCAACAGAACGCTGGCCAAAAGCAGACGACTGCGAATGCTTGAGAACCTGAAAAACAACCAGGTGTTACTCATATCAAAACCATCGCTTCATGAGTGACTTCCATATCCCATTTCTTGGAGTGTTGTGTCCACAGCAACAGCAGCCTGGTCCAAAGCCTCCTCCGGTGTCAGCTCCTTGCGAATAGCCATCGTGATATATGGTGAAATGACATCTCGTACGGCAGCATGAAATTCAAAGGGCGGTGCGCCGGCAAAAAGATCTCCGTATTTCTGCAAAAGCGTAAAGTACCCACCGAAACGTTTATCCTGGGCCTTTACTTGAGGATCGTCCAATGTGGCTCGGTGCACAACGCGGCCGGAATTCAATGCCCAGTCGACCTGAAGCTCGGGCCGACCAATGTACTGCAACCAGAGCAACGTCGCTTCTTGATTTCGTGAGTCTTTCGGCAATCCGAAGGCTCCTCCATCGTAATAGCCAATGTACCCTTTCCCCTGTTCAGCATTTTTGAGGACTCCAGGAACAAGAGGCGGGAGAGCAATGCCAATATTCCCAACAATTTTCGAACGGATTGGATCTGTGGCAATCCAGGGAAGATTCTCAGTATATATCAACATCATGGCTGCACGGCCGGAAGCGTATGTCAATACGGTCTCATCCCACGTCGATCCATAGGCCTCGGGTGGGCTGTATTGAAGCATATCCAGCCAGAATCGAAAGGCTTTCTTGGCCAGCTCACTATTGAGTGTACCGCCGTTGACCTGAGAGGCTCGAAGCGTCTTTGGATTAATCCCCCAATTATAGAGGCCAAACATGGGGAAAATGGATTCAACCAGTTCATAAAACGCGGCAGGATGTTCTAAGGAAGCTTGCTGCGTGCTGCCCCAAAGTTCCAGGCCATGTTGCTTGCCCCATGCCGTAAAGAAGGCGGCGATGTCCCGATATTGGGCCGGAGTTTCAGGAGGCGCCAATGCGTAGCCGTACTCTTTGACAAAGGCAGCTTGGATGGTTGGATCTTCGAAAAGTTGTTTTTGATAGACCAACACTTTGAGAAAGGATTCCATCGGAATAGCGTAAACATGTCCCTTTTGGACATCGCGAAAGTAGTCAAGAAACGAGGTGAAATTATCGAAGCTAAAGTCCGGAGCACGTAGACGAGCATTATTGTCCAAAGCGACGGTCAAATCTACAAGATACTGTTGTTTAAGATAGGCGGAAATAATGTCTTGTTCCACATAAACGAAGTCATAAACCCCCGTATTCGTGGCCATATCCTGGATACTCCGGTCATGCATGTCCGTCCAGGGAAGCAATTCCAACTCCACCTTGATACCTGTCTCGTCCTCAAATTTCTTGCAGAGGACATCCTTGACGTAGCGAGAAGAGGTCGTGCTTTCACTGATTCCACGTAGCGTGATACCTTCATACGGTTCTGCAGCCTGCGTCCACCATGATTTTGCAAAAAGCTGCCCTGGCGTACAACACATCAAAAACAAAATGATAAAGAGAGAATGCCTCCAAAGAAGTCCTCGAATGCCCATGACTCTCCTCTATTTTGAAAACGATGAAACCAGTTTATATACCGGTATGATACAACAAAGTGCCATCATTTTTCTCTTTACACGATGACCACAACAGATATCCTATGCAGTTTCATCACAGAGTAAAATGATCAGAATGCCCTGAATTGTTTATCACCAAAATACAAAAGTGAAAATACACGCTGTTGAGCGTTAATTAAAATAGATTTTTCTCGCTACAATGAGGAATCCTTCGCAGAAAAAAGAGCTTCTTTTTGACCAGGTATTGCAATCGATTTTATCGACGCTACGCTTTATGTCCACTATGTTTTAAAAAAATACATGATTACTCTGTCGAGTTGAACCTGCAAGCCGTTTTGTCGACAGATCAAGACCCATTACATATATCCTGACAATTCATCAATCCTTCTACAATACAGCACCACATGTATGAATATACAGAACAACCCTACCATGAAAGAGTTTGCTCGTATTATTTCAACAGGAATTCGTAAAAGTGTAACCGTTTTTACCCGACTTTTTGATGTAATACATGGCCTCGTCGGCTTGTTTGATGAAACGGTCGATATCCATTTCCGCACAGCTCTTCCCACATACGGAAATACCAACGCTGGCGCCGACCTGAATTTCCTTGTTCATGTACATAAACGGAGCTTTAACAGTGTTCACTATTTTCTCCGCAACGACCGCAGCATCCTTTTGAGCCTGAAGTTCAGATAAGATAACTAAAAATTCATCACCGCCAAGACGCGCCACAGTGTCCATTTTACGCACGCATTGCGTTAATCGTTTGGCAATTTCTTTGAGTAAAGCATCCCCGGCATCGTGCCCAAACTGGTCGTTGACACCCTTGAATCCATCTAAATCAATGAACAAAACAGCCGACAACACCCCCTTACGTTGAGCTGTTGCCAAAGAGACTTGAATACGATCCTTCGCCAGCCTGAGAGAAGGCAAGTCCGTCAACATATCGTGTGTAGCAAGATGATGTATTTTTTCCTCATCTCGCTTCTTTTCGGTGATATCTTGATGCGTCCCCGACATCAGCAAAGGCTTGCCGTCTGCTGTCCATGTGGAAACTTTGCCTCGATCCAAAATCCAGACCCAATCCCCGCTTTTATGTCTCAACCGAACCTCGCATTCATAATAATCAAGGTCCCCGTTGAAGTGATCATCCAACAACGCGTTTGAAACTTTCAAATCATCCGGATGGACGCACTTCACCCAAGTATCGGAGGTCGTGGGCGAAATTTCGGCTAAACTGTAGCCAATGATGTCGGCCCAGCGTTCGTTATAAACTGTTTCACCGGTTTGAACGTTCCATTCCCACGTCCCAACATTGGTTCCCTGAATGATGTCTGCCAACCGCCTCCTTTGGTTGGCCATCTCTTCTTCGGCCAGTTTATGTAAAGTTATATCCTGATTGACTCCGATAGTCTTTATAGGACGATTAAATTCATCTGTTATGATAGCAAACCGAACGACAATATGCCTGACTTCACCATCTCTTCTCACAATGCGATGTTCGAGCTGAGCGCGCTCTTCATCATATTCATGGTTCATAATTTTAATAATTTCTGAAGAAACGAGTTCAGCTTCATCAGGGTGAGTGAAATTGCGAGAATACGTTTCGGCAGACATAAACATTCCGCCTTCATGCAGAGCGCTGGTTCCATAAATTTTATAAAACTGCTCATTGAACGTGAACGTCAACGTCTGCAAGTCCAGCTCCCACTGGCCCATGAGCGCCATTTCCAAGGCCATGGAAAGCTTTTTCTCGCTTTCTTTGAGCTCTTCTTCCATCGTTCGTCTTTCCAAAAGAAGCATGACATTGGTTACAAATGCGGAGATCTGCGAAGCATCTTCCTCTGTGTAGTCATTTGCCTTGTTGGCGACAGCTGCCATTGCTTCAACCACGCCATTGCGAACAAGGGGTATCATGAGCAGACGATGGATTGGGATATGGCCTTGGGGGAGTTCTCTTTTCGATTCTAAAGAATTTTCATAATCATTGACAATGACGCTACGTTGCTCCCGTATGGCTTTGGCCCACATACTCGACTTATGAATAGGGAAAACGATTTTACTTTCCGCAACGGAACATTCCGCTTTCGCGTCCGGGGACCACGCTTGCAACGTCATACTTTCGTTGCTTTTGTCGAGAAAACCGAAAAAAGCAAACTCGCTTGCTGTCATCAGCTGCACTTCACGCAACATCATATTACAGAGTGAGGCGTAATCGGCCTCAACCATTCGCGAAACCTGCCAGAGGGCTTCCAAACGAGCCTTTAATACAGCACGTTCCTCTTGCGCCCGCCGAACTTCAGTAATGTCGCGAAACTCCACGACACGGACCATATTTCCCGCATACGAAAAATTTCGACCCTCAACTTGGAGTGGGTATTTCTCACCATTCTTACGCAACCCAACGACGTCGTAAGGCTTTTCATACTCAGCGGTAATCATTTGCATGACGGTATCGCGAGAATCTTCGGCAACGAGGAGAATCCCATTCATTCCTATAAGTTCGTCTATGGCATAGCCCGAGATATCCGAAATTCTCTTGTTACAGTCGATGATGATTCCTTGGTCATGAATAATAATGCCACCGGACGATGCATCATGAAGTGCTTTGAATCGCTCTTCGCTCTCTTTGAGCGCGCGTTCAGCCATAATACGATCGGTAACGTCTAAATGAATTCCAATCACTCGAATAGGTTGGTCGGCTGCATCCCGCTCTACAACTTGACCTTTGGAATTAATCCAACGGTAACCACCGGACTTGGTGCACATACGGAACAAAATATCAATTGGCGTGTCATCCTTCAGATGCTGTTTGATACGACGTTCTGCTTCGGGAAAATCTTCAGGATGGACAAGTTGCTCCCATGTCGACAAACTTTGAGGAAATTCGCTCGGTGTGTACCCAAGCATAGAGAACCACGCGGCATTAAAATGCGCTTCACTTGTTTCGACGAACCAATCCCAGATCCCCTCGTTGACGATGTCTAATGCCAGACCAAGCCGCTCCTCGCTTTCTCGAAGTTCCTGTTCAGCATGTTTGAACTCGGTTATATCTGCATACACATCGAGAGCGGCGGGCTTCCCATCCCACTCAACCAAAGAACTGGAGACATTCAGCCACAATATTTCTCCCGATTTTGTGACCACCTTACACTCAATGCATTGACTCCCCTCTTCTCCCGGAGAACGTGTGGTGTAATACGTGAGCATACGGTCTTCGTGCTCGGGGTGGATCACAGTCCTCATATTTTTGAAAAGCAGTTCTTCTTGAGAATAGCCAAGCATTTTCGCGAAATAACGGGTGCACAACTGAATGTGTCCATCCTGGATGATGGCGAGACTTCCCTGCACTTTTTGGAAAAGAAGCTGTAAAAAGTCATTTTCGCTCTGCTGGAACGAGAGCGTATTGCGCGTGTTCATTCCTTCCCCACATACAAACGGCCAGATACGGACTTCCCTCAACGACACTTCTCACACATTCCTCTGTATAGTATCGTTGAGAAAATGTGTCGTCTCCGAGAGCGACGTCTTTGCCCCTGTCAGACACGAAATCGAACATATAATGAAACACAAACCCCCGAGTGTCTAGCTTCACTGAAAAACAAGATATCCGTTTGACTGCAGAGGACTATCGTATTCAATTTGAATCAACACAATCTACTTCTCAACATTTATATCACCTGCAATATACGAAGAGATAAAACCATAGCCTCCTTACTCCAAAAATGAGAAATAAGCGTTATAGATTTTCTTCGTCATATTTCGTACATCCACGGCGATGGATTTCCACAGTCTAAAAATAATTCACGACGCTCAATGAGAGCATGAAAGAAAAACTCAGAAACAGAAATTATATGCACGCATTTATCCACACACAGTATTCACTGGGTGTTTCCGAAAAAAATTTGTCGAACAAAGAACAAGGAAAGGATGGGCGCAATGGAGGTGGGTTGGGTACACACCAAATCAAAGCCAGACCGCTTCAAATACCCACGAGATCCACATTATCATGCTAAAAAATCATTCAACTCAACCCATTAAGAAAGTTTCCCAAGGAATTGTCTCCTTAAGCAGCTCATTTTGTATGTGGCACAGATAAATTCAACGGGCGAAAAACACAACACGTGGCGATCCATGACGCAGATCTTCAAAGCGCGATCTTCAGCTTGCGACCACCCGTAATGGCAAAACCTTCACGCTCGTAGAATTCCAAGGTTTTATCGAATTGTGGCAAAGGCGGCGTAGTGACTTCTAATCGACTCCATCCCCGCGAGAAACCAAACGTTTTGGCGTAAGAAACAAGGCGCTTACCTAACGCATGTGAACGGTATTCAGGACGAACGTAAAGCTCGGGAATCGTCCCGAATGCGCCCTCCGCATACAGTGCATAGCTTTCGTAAAGGGCGATGAATCCTGCGGCTCCATCATCTGCACGAGAAGCAACGAAAACAACGTATTTCTCGTTCTTGATAAAATCGCTGAGCCTTTCCATTGTTTCGGTCAGATCAAAGTGAAATGCTTGAATATTAATGGTCGTCATAATTTCCGTAAGCAGTTCACCAACCATCGTAGCAACCTTTGGTACATCTCTCGCGGTCGCTCTTGTAATAATAAATTCAGTATTCATCATTGTGTTGTCTAACATACTGCGCAAAAACTCGTGCGTGCTACCCAGCTATTTTTTGTCGCGAATTGGGTGCCTTCATTGTAATGACATAGCGCCTGTACCGAACGCCGGGCTCCAGCTCCTTGAGCACGAGATCGAATGATCCTATGATTCTCAAAAGTCATGATAATAAGATTCCAAAGAACTGGCAATCAACCCTAAAACAGGTTCATAGGATGCTATACCTCCTAAGTACAAGACTCACCTCATAAGCTCGACGATGAATTCAGATTGCGAGAAAGGTCAGGCAGAAGCATTTTTCAATTTTTTTGTTTACCCGCTCTCTCCTGTTGACATATCGGGAAAACACGATATATAGATATCAATGGATTTAAACGAAACCTGCAAGGCACTGGGCAATCCGGTTCGTCTTAATATTTTGAAATGGCTCAAAGAGCCGGACCTGTATTTCCCTCCCATGTGTCACCTGCCTGAAAATGAGCAGGGCAAAGGGTATGTTTGCGTCAGCGCCATACAGTCCAAAGCCGACATCACGCAATCAACAACATCAAGTTTTCTTGCCATGATGAAAAAAGCCGGATTACTTGAAAGCAAACGGATCGGACAATGGACGTATTATCGCCGAAACGAAGCGTTCATCCAGGAATTGGCACAATTCATTGCTCATGAATTGTAATCTTTAAGCATTCAAGAGATCAGGGAGCGCTGTGCTCCTTTTTTTACCACCAGATATATCGTTTTTTCGCGATATATCTCTTTATAGAAATACACGAAGGAGTCTCACCATGAGAACACTTTTTGATGTCACTCAACTGGGGCCTATGCAGTTGAAAAATCGTTTATGGCGCTCGGCGACGTGGTTGAACATGGCTGACGACAAGGGACATGTTACAGATCGTCTCGAAAAAATGTATATTGATCTCGCCAAAGGAGGAGTGGGTACAATCATTACGGGTTATGCGTTTGTTCGAGAAGACGAGCAACCGAATCCAGGCATGCTTGGGATCTACGACGATATTTTTATCCCGGAATACCGGGAGTTTGTCCAAAAGATCAAATCCGAACGTGTCAACATCGTTATGCAAATCGTGTATGGAGGATCTGCGACGAATTACAACGTCGGCAACCGCACGATATGGGGACCATCAGCCGTTCCACATCCGGCTTTTGGTGTCACACCAACGGAAATGACAAAAGCCGACATTCTTGCTCTGGAAGAAGATTTTGTGCAGGCCGCCAGGCGCGTCAAAGAAGCAGGCTTTGATGGCGTACAGTTACACGGCGCGCACACCTATCTTTTTAGTCAATTTCTCAGCCCATACTACAACCGTCGACAGGACGAATATGGTGGCAGTATTGAAAACCGGGGTCGCATCATCTTCGAAACCGTACGCGCCATTCGTGAAGCAATCGGAGAAGAATACCCTGTCCTTATCAAAATGCATAGTTCCGACGAATGGGGCAGTAACGGGCTGACCGTTGAAGACAGTACGATTGTCGCCAAGAAGCTGGAAGAACTGGGAATAACGGCGATAGAATTCAGTGGTGGTAATCTCGATGTGAAAAATTATCCGAACAAGGGCCCAGCTCACTCGGATATTCTCAAGCCGGAAGCACAGTCCTACTTTGCACAATACACCGCACGCATAGCACAAGAACTCACCATTCCGGTCATTTCCGTCGGGGGGAACAGAACCCCAGAGCTGATGGAGCGTATCCTGAATGAAACGCCAATTCGCTATTTTTCCATGTCCCGCACGCTCCTTGCGGAACCAAACTTGATCAACCGGTGGCAACAGGGCGATTTCAGCAAACCACGGTGCGTTTCGTGCTCCAAATGTTGGCATCTAGATGGCAACATCTGTATTTTGGATAGAAAGAAACCGAAATAAAACAATATTTCCGCCTTTGCTGCACATTCTACGTGCACACACAATTCTAGACAGATTAAACTCATCAGCCTCTCTTGCGGAGAAATAACCAGGTTCAATCGCTTGATATCTCGCGACGGCGGTTCACCCAAAAGCCGGCTGTACTCCCTGCTAAACGGGGTAGTGCTTTCATAAGCGACTTTAAATGCCGCCGTTGCGACATCCATTTGCTCTGTCAATTTGAGAGCCGAGCTTCATTAAGCCACAATCGTTTCTGAAACTGCAATGGAGTCATCGCCGTCAATGCTCGGAAATGATGAAATGTGGATGTTGCCATACCACTTTGCGATGCAAGATCATCAATACAAAACGATTCAGCATAGTTGTTTTTAATCTACTCAATCGCTTGCACAATCTGATTACTATAGCTGCCCACAGCGACAATCTAACGGCTCAACTTCAATCCTGCACGGCGGTGTTGAACTGATTTCTCTCCCCTATTACATCCCCAAATGCACTCTGCCAGCAGTTCATTCGATACGTCCAATTGCCCTTTGTTCCACGAAGAGTTTGTGTTTTTTTTCCATTGTATACCTTCCTCTCTTCTCCAATCTTTAACGGAGAGAAGGAGCAGTTCGCAATCAATTCAAGCAAACTGAAGAGAATGAGGCAAAAAATACGGAGAGTCCTTCTGTTTGTTCCAGCCTAATCCAACAAAAAAAGTGAACGCAGTACGCGGAAGCATACATAACGACTGCAACGAAAATACCAATGAGGCAATGCGATAATCAATTGCACTCTCTCGTTGTCGTGAGAAATCCACGTGAAATCACAACATATTACACCACTATAATAGTCTGAAATTGTAGAAATTTATTTCCATAGCTTCATCCCAAAGTCATTTCTCATAATTAAAAAAAATCGCTTGACCTCCCTATCTGCGAAAGCGTAATCGACTATGCGCATTAACATACCAATAAAGCCAACGGTTTTAGCCCAAGTATTTCTTGGGGACGGGAAATTCGGGGCTGACTTTGGGACGATTCGGGAATCCGTGCCTGTTTTCCGATTCTGCACATAGGATCGTGCATTTCAAAAAGGCGCTTACTCCCTCCCAAATCGTGATGTAATCCCTAAAATCCTTTCATAGGCCCCTATCACACAAGATCGCACTGGCGAAGGCCAACGAAATCTTGAGGTATTGTGTGGCTTGTTTTGGTGTTCGGTTCCCCCCGATGCCACGATCATGATGTGCTGGCGACAGAGTCGAACACCTCATCATCAACTTCTGGAAAGTCTCTATGATTTTCGATACATACAAAAATGGTCAGGTTAAAATGAATCAGAATGTATGGAGTACGGCTGCCGAAGGGTATGACGAATGGAAAGACCAAAGCTTATGGAAGACAGCTGCCGAAGGGTACGACGAGTGGATTGCCAGTGACTTTCAGGACCAGTACGAGGTCAACTGGAACATTCTAACGAAATACATGGACCCCACGCTTCGAGTGCTTGATGTCGGTTGTGGGCCGGGAAGCCTGAGCATTCGCCTTTCAGAGAAATGCCATGAAGTATGGGGAGTGGACGTCACACCGGAGATGATAGAGATCGCAGAAAAAAAACTGGTCTGTGACCCTACTAATGTGTGTTTTCAACAAGCTGATGCATGTGAACTTCCTTTTGACGACTACAGCTTTGACACCGTCATGAGTGTGAATGCCCTGCAGACCATGGACCAGCCGGAAATAGCCCTCATGGAAATGAATCGTGTGCTCAAACCCGGCGGGGAACTCCTGCTCATCACCTATTGTTACGGCGATTCAAGCCCCTCAGAGGATACCTCGCTGTTACAATGGGCGTTCAAGTACAAGGGCCAAGCGGTGTGGCATAGCTTCAAGCTCGACCACCTTGTCGATTTGCTCCAGGACAAAGGGTTCGAGGTTGTCGAAGCCGAAAAAATCTGGGACGGACCGGTCGTAGGCTTTCTTCGAGGCAGATCGATCACGGCATAGCCGCAGGCAAAGGGCACGCTGCAAACGTCCCGGCTTTTATCGTTTGCTCTCCATGTGCCTGGCGTTTTCTCCGATGTGCTGACGTGGGGTATTGTTGAGGTGGACAGACTCTTTCGTCTGGACATGCTTTTTCCTCCATACCTAACGATACCCCTCAAGCCATGTTGCGCTTCTGAGAAGCCCCTTCCTCCATGCAGCAGGCATCAGGCCACTGTATCTCACGAACCTCTCGCATCACATCCGCCAGACTTTGTCCCAAATAGCGTTTGAATTCCCGGCTGAATTGGAATGGACTTTCGTATCCTACTTCGTCGGCGGCAAGATAGGCTTTCATTCTTTTCTGTATAATGAGATCCTTGGCTCGCGAAAGTCGTATTCTTTTGAGGTACTGCAGCGGGGAATCGGCGATGATATCTTTAAAGGCCTTGTGAAAAGCCGAAACGCTCATATTCGCTGAGTTCGCCAGTTGCTGCACATCGAATTTTGTGAAATATGCCGAGATGTTGCCGTAGCCGGGCTCGGTATCGCGCTACTTCGGGAAACGCGGGTTGCGTCGGATGAGCAGGCGGAACGGTTAGTAAAAATACTTCCGGAATGGAGCGGCGATTTTGAACACGATGTCCATCGCGTCACAGGCTCCGGCCAGCTCCCCCGGAGAGTTCGCTTGTTTGTGGATCACATACAAAAGCAATACGCCGCATTTTAAAGTAATGATGCAAAATCATACCGGCTTGTTGAGTCCTCCTGAGAGACTCTCGCCGTTGCACTTGTCTTTCCTGGAAATCAAGCCGCCTCAGCAATATATTTACGTTAAGACAGCAAATTTTCGAAGAGCTTCTTTGAGTTCTGCAAAGTTGATCGTTTTTTTTATGTAGTCATTCATACCTGCGGCAAGAAAATGTTCTCTATCCCCAGCCATGGCGTATGCCGTCATGGCAATAATTGGGATGTCGGCTTTATCGTTACCAGCTTTGCCTCGACGAATAGCTTTTGTCGCTTCGACTCCATCAAGAATTGGCAGGCGAATGTCCATGAGCACAAGATTGACATCCCTCTCCGTAAGCAATTGGATGGCCTCCTGACCATTATTGGCGATCAGTGTATCGCAACCACACTTTTCAACCAAACTCTTCACGGCCAGACAACTCACTTCGTCGTCTTCTGTGATGAGCACGTTGCAAGAATGCTTCGCTGTGAGCTGAAAGATTTCTTGGGGAAGATGGTCGGTATTGCTCATCCCAGGGGCTTCGAACGGCAGAGCAAAATACACCGTGGTGCCTTTTCCAACGGTGCTATCTATCGTCATCCCGCCATTCATCAATGTAATCAACCGTCGAACAATAGTCAGGCCCAAGCCTGCGCCTTCATAATGGCGTATAAAGTCGTTTTCCCCTTGGACAAAGGGCTCAAAAAGAGATTCAAGCACGGCGTCATCCACACCGATACCCGTATCACTCACGGTAAAAAGCACCTGCAGCTTGCCAGGTTGCGCATACGGTAAAGGCGATATATCGACTCGCACCACACCGGATGTTGAAAATTTAATTGCATTTCCCACCAAATTGAAAAGAATTTGCCGGACGCGTACTTCGTCGCCAATTAAATTTGAGGGCAACCGGGGATCAAGATGAATTTGTAAATCCAGACCTTTTGTCTCAGCGGTCAGGTTCAAAAGTCCAATAATGGATTCGCGAAGTGTGATCAGAGCAAACGTATGCTTCATGATACGAAGCTTACCTGCCTCTATTTTGGAAAGATCAAGGATGTCCGAGAGAAGTGATGTTAATCTTCTGGAAGATCCTATGGAAAGACTCACATACTTTTGTTGCTCCGCAGACAATTGCGTGAATTCAAGCAATTGCAACATCCCCATGACACCGTTGAGCGGTGTTCGAATCTCATGGGACATGTTCGCCAAAAATTCTGATTTGGCTCGGCTTGAAGACTCTGCGGCAAGCTTCTGAGAGGCTAAATCCTTGATCCTGTTCTTCAATTCATTATACAGTTCAACATTTTTCAAAGCCACGGAAACGAGATCTGCCAAGGTCTGCAGCATTTCCACCGTTGAATTATCCGGCATGTGCTTCTCAGCCCAGTAGGCGCCAATAGCTGCCAGCGGCTCCTCCCTATTCACAGGAACCATTGCCAGACTTTTTACAAAAGTGGGCCTATAGGCAGCGCTGGGGATACGTGGATCGGCATATATATCTTCTATAACCGCCGTCTCCCGGTGAAGCATCACCCAACCACTGATACATTGCGTCAGCGGAAAACGCTGTCCCTTCCAGAGCGGCGCAATCGCCGATTCATCGACATAATGACACTTGTCTCCATCGCGAAGTACAAACGTCGCCCCGTCTGCACCAGTCATCTCACGCACCGTTGAGCGTACAGCTTCGATGACTTCTTCCTGAGACTGCGCCAAGGAAAGCATTCTCCCTGCTTTCGTCAGCACCTGCTGCATTGAAATTCTGTGTGACAACGCATTGTGACTTCTCACTCTGTCGGAAATATCCTGGACAGTACCAATAAAATCTCTCGCCTTGCGATCAGCTCCATCACCTTCAAAGTCCACGATTCCATGGGCTTCGATCCATCGTTGAGAACCACCCGGAAGATGTATTCGAAACGTAGCCATGTATGGCTTGGGATCAAGGGGATCAAGGGCGGCTTCTACTTTGGCTATGACCGAAGGGAGATCATCGGGATGAATGCGCTCCAGGATCTGTTCGTTTGGTGCGCGATCCTCTGATACTTGAAAAATCTCTTTATATCTTTTGTCCCAGGAAGATATCTTTGTGACAGGATCATAACGCCACCAGCCCATCTGGGCGGCATCAAGCGCCAATTGCCGCTGTCGAGATGTTTTTCGCAACTCGATTTCAGTTTGCCTGTGATCAGTGATGTCCTGAGCAATCCCAACCAACCCGGCGATATTCCCGGAGGAGTCGCGGTATGGACTCTTAACGGACAAAAAATACCGCCTTCCCTCGGGAGTATCCGCCATTTCTTCAAACCGAAGTGTCTCCCCCTCCTTCATCACTTCCTGGTCGTTTTCCATGTGCTCGCTGCCCAAACCAGAGCAGTAAATTTCACGAGACGTTTTCCCGAAAATTTCGGCTTCAGTTTTCTTCATCATGCGAAGAAAATAGTCATTGATCCGGGTAATACGTCCATCACTATCTTTGGCATATATGATCATATCCCTGGCATTGCTCAAAGCCTCAAGGAGCGCGTCCGCCTGCAGAAGATTCTCCTGGGTCTGCACAAAATCAGTAATATCTGAAAGCGTCCCTTCGTATCGGTGGGAAGACAGCTCAGGAGGAACACTCCAAAGATTGACGGTCCCCCAAAGGAGCGAACCGTCTCGTTTTTTCATACGTATTTCTTTGTTATGAACAGACTCGGCAGCATCCACCTGCTTGATAAGGCGATCCCAGCTTTGAGGATCGATACTCACCAACTCCGGCAAGGAAGATTTGCTGTCCATCAATTGTTCAGAAGAGTCAAATCCGAGTATGGTCGCAAGGAACGGATTCGCCGACGTTACATGGTGACTGTCGGAGAGATGAAAGACGCCAACGGATACGTGGCGAATCAATCGTAAATAGTCTTCAATCATATGAATGTGATACCTTTTAATGAAGCACCACGGGCATAAAAAATATTGTAAAGAATTACATATCATATCGTTCGAGTCAGTCAAGGAAGCTCTTCCTTCATACAGCACAAGAACCGATGATAAAAAAGCAATGTCTCAGAATGACACACAAGAAACACCTCCATTTTATATCTTCAGTGAATATGAATTCTGCAAAATACAGAGAGGCTTACAAAAGGAATGATCGCATTTATTGAAAAACATCAAAATAAACCAATGGGTATAAATCATATTTCAACAAAGCATTCACAAGAGCACAGCCGTCAGTTCCTTCAAACCTCATCAAAAATCCACACTCCGAACAGTCCTCCTCACAGTGTTCTTTTTTGATTCCAGCGTATCGCCCTCTGGTGTGTGGGCGAGAACTCCTCCATTCATTTTACGTACATGATGATCGAAAATGTACGTTTTTGAAGAATTGTGAACGTATGTACCGTGCAAAAGAGAAACAATGACACCACAGATAACATATTTATTTTACTATTTTTTTCAACAATCACTTCTCAACACGCCAGCTTTTCTTGCACCGAAAGGCAGGCATTCCATATGGCATACGGCTTGCTTTATCTCATTCTCAGGAGTGTCATCATGAATGCAGTCACATTGAACGATACCACGCTACGCGACGGTGAACAGACAGCCGGAGTTGCGTTTTCTTTACAAGAACGCATGGAGATTGCTGCGACTTTAAGCCGGGCGGGAGTCCCAGAGCTGGAAGTCGGCATACCGGCCATGGGCAGACAGGAGCAAGAGGAAATTCGCGCTTTAGCCGAAATGGACCTTCCGTCGCGTCTTGTGGTCTGGTGTCGCATGCACGAGGACGATCTTAAAGCGGCGGCACGTTGTCACATCGACATAATCCATATTTCTCTCTCGGTATCCGATCAACAGATTCGACATAAACTTGGGCGAGATCGCGCTTGGGTACTTTCACGAATCGAATGGGCTACACGTACTGCGCGGGACATGGGATTCGATGTTTCTGTCGGTGGCGAAGACAGTTCTCGCGCCGATCCTGTGTTTCTGGCTCACGTCGTGGAAACGGCCGAACGCGCTGGGGCCAGACGTTTCCGATTTGCCGACACGCTTGGTGTCCTGGATCCATTCCGGACATTGGATATTTTTCGCGAATTGCGTCAGCAAACCAGCCTGGAGCTGGAAATCCATGCTCATAACGACTTCGGCTTGGCCACAGCAAATACCCTTGCGGCACTTCGCGGCGGAGCTACCCATGCCAACACCACGGTCAACGGTTTGGGAGAGCGAGCGGGGAATGCACCGCTGGAAGAGATTGTTATGGCCCTCGCCCATATGTACGACGTGGATACCGGAGTTGATGTACGCAGCCTTCAACATGTGTCACATCTCGTGTCCAAGGCATCCGGACGTCCTGTCCCGGTCAACAAATCCATCGTTGGACAAAATATTTTCACTCACGAATCCGGTATTCATGTGAGTGGCTTGTTGCGTGATCCCGCGAACTATCAAGCCCTTGAT